>JBOGYN010000670.1:0-5275 GCA_050696855.1 Solirubrobacteraceae bacterium
CCCCAGGCGGGGCACTTAATGCGTTAGCGTCGGCACGGAGGGAGTCGACACCCCCCACACCTAGTGCCCATCGTTTACAGCGTGGACTACCAGGGTATCTAATCCTGTTTGCTCCCCACGCTTTCGCGTCTCAGTGTCAGTACCGTCCCAGCGAGCTGCCTTCGCCATTGGTGTTCCTCCTGATATCTGCGCATTTCACCGCTACACCAGGAGTTCCACTCGCCTCTTCCGGACTCTAGCTTGACAGTTTCCACTGGCATTCCAGGGTTGAGCCCTGGACTTTCACAGCGGACTTACCAAGCCGCCTACACGCTCTTTACGCCCAATGATTCCGGACAACGCTTGCCCCCTACGTATTACCGCGGCTGCTGGCACGTAGTTAGCCGGGGCTTCTTCTGAAGGTACCGTCACTCCAACCGGCTATTCACCGACGGAGCTTCGTCCCAACTGAAAGGGGTTTACAACCCGAAGGCCGTCTTCCCCCACGCGGCGTTGCTGCGTCACGCTTTCGCGCATTGCGCAAGATTCCCCACTGCTGCCTCCCGTAGGAGTCTGGGCCGTGTCTCAGTCCCAGTGTGGCTGATCGTCCTCTCAGACCAGCTACCCATCGTTGCCTTGGTGAGCCGTTACCTCACCAACAAGCTAATGGGCCGCGGGCCCATCCCGATGCGGAGGCCGAAGCTTCCTTTCCGCCTGGCCATCACGGCCAGGAGCACATTTGGTATTAGCCCGAGTTTCCTCGGGTTGTCCCAATCATCGGGGCAGGTTACCCACGTGTTACTCACCCGTTCGCGGCTTTGCCCCAGGCCGAAGCCTGGTTCGTCGCTCCACTTGCATGTGTTAGGCACGCCGCCAGCGTTCGTCCTGAGCCAGGATCAAACTCTCCGTGAAGAACTTCCACAAAGAGTCGTCAGGGGTACAACCCGATCATCGGACCGCAGCCAAAGGCCACAGTCGGTGTCGAGTCAAATCCTGGGTCCGTCCCTGGTGGGATCGGACCCTTGCGCCCACCGCAGTCGCCGGCTTTTCAAGGGCCGGCGGTGTGGAGCCCGAGTACACAGGTGGGCTCCGGGACGCAAGACGGGGTCAATCTGGCACCGTCAGTCGATCTGCGCCACGAATGGCATCGATCAGGCGACGGCGTCGAACCTCTGGACACACTCCTCGACCGAGTATTCGGTCGAAGGGTGCGCATGCTGTTGAGTTTTCAAAGACCGTCGCACCCTTTAAGGAAGGTAGTCCTCCTGAAATGGCGCGCCCGAAACCCAAAATTAGATCCCGGGGCGGACCGACGAGGATAGCACTCGAAACCGGCGTCAACGAGAAGTTCGGCTGACGCAGATGCTGGGCGCTGCTCGGCGGTGGCTCAGCATACGACCTGCACCGTGACCGTGCGGTGACGTGGCCGATCGTCGAAATCGAGCAGGACGATCTGTCGACCACCTCCCCGTCGGCGGCGGCATCCAACGCCAGCATGCCGCCGTGGACGGTCACGACCGCCTCCGTCCCCGGAACCGCCGGGTCCGTCGCCAGAGCCGCCGCCTCCGTCCCCAGACTCGTCGCATCTCAGTCGAGTCGCATCTCAGTCGATCCGGACGCGCGCGAAGCGTCGCTTACCGAGCTGGAGCACCCGCCCGTCAAGCTCAGTGGCCGGCAGGTCCAGCGACCCGTCGGCGACGGGGGTGCCATCGAGCCGGACCGCGCCCTGTCCCAGGCTTCGCCGGGCCTCCGAGGTCGAGACGCCGAAAGCGGCGGCGAGCAGGGCGGGCAGGTGGACGGCACCGTCGCGGGCGGTAAAGACCGCTTCGGGGATGTCGGCGGGGGCCTCATGGCGGACCACGACGCGATCGAAGTGCTCCTCGGCGGCTGCGGCGGCCGGTGCGCCGTGAAAGCGCTCGACCAGCGCCCGCGCCAGAGCCCGCTTGGCGTCGCGGGGGGCCAGGGCCGGGTCCGATGTCCCGCCGAGCAGCAGCGAGTACCAGTCCGGCAGCGACGTGTCGGGGATGCTCAGCGTCTTGCCGTACATCTCCTCGGGGGGCTCGATCACACCGATGTAGTTGTCATAGGACTTTGACATCTTGCGCTTGCCATCCGTCCCGGTCAGCAGGGGTACCGTCAGGATTACCTGCTCGGGCTGCTGATAGGCGCGCTGGACGTCGCGCCCGAGCAGCAGGTTGAACTTCTGGTCGGTTCCACCCAGCTCAACGTCGGCCCGTACGGCCACGGAGTCATAGCCCTGGAGCATCGGGTACAGCAGCTCGAGCATCGAGATCGGCTCACCGGCCGAGTAGCGCTTCTGGAAATCGTCGCGCTCGAGGATCCGTGCCACGGTCGCCGTGCGCAGGAGTGCAAACAGGTCGCTCATCGGCATGTCCAGCCACTCGCCGTTAAAGCGGACCTCGAGCCGCTCGCGGTCGAGGACCTTCAGGGCCTGGACCTGAAACGTGGTGGCGTGCGCATCGACCTCGGCTGGATCGAGGACCGGCCGCGTGCTCGAGCGGCCGCTCGGATCACCAACGCGCGCGGTGTAGTCACCGATGATCAGCACCACCGTGTGGCCGAGATCCTGGAACTCGCGCAGCTTCTGGAGCACGACGGTGAACCCGAGGTGGATGTCGGGCGCGGTCGGGTCGATGCCGAGCTTGACCCGCAGCGCACGGCCCTCCACGAGCTTGCGCTCGAGGCCCCCTTCGGGTAGGCAATCCACGGCATTTCGGGCCAGCCACGCCGCCGTCTCCGCGGCCGTCACGCCGCACTCTCCGCGGCCGTGGAGGACAGGGAAACCATCGGCTGCAATGCTAGACTCTCGCCGCCGCCAGAGAGATGTCGCCCGCCTGCCGCGGGCGGCTGTCCTGTACGCGCCAATCACCGGCCCGCCGTTCGCGGCCGTTCCCCGTGTGGCGCCGCGGCGCCATCGATCGCATGAGCGACGACGAACAAAAACAGACCCCGGGCGCACGCCCACGCGGCCCAATTCCGTTCCGCCCGCCACGAGCCCGCTGGCGTCGCGATCGCGACGGCCGGCCGGCCAAGCCCAAGGTCCGCAAGCTGCGCCTGCTCTCGATCCTGTTCGGACTCGGGGTGCTCGCCCTGATCTCGACCGTGTTCGGAATGATGATGGCGGTCGCGTCCGATCTGCCCCAGATCGAGAACCGCCAGCAGTTCCGGCACGAGGTCAACTCCTACCTGTACGACGACCGCTGGCGCCCGATCGGTATCTTCGCTCCGCCCAACCACGTCGTGATCGACACCTACGGTCAGATCGCACGGTCGATGAAGGATGCGATCGTGTCGGTCGAGGACAAGCGCTTCTGGACCGATCCCGGCGTCGACATCCGCGGTATCGGCCGCGCCCTGCTCGCCGACGTGGGCGGTGGGGCCACCCAGGGCGCCTCGACGATCGCTCAGCAGTTCGTCAAGAACGCGCTGGCCGAGCAGAACAACCGCACGGTCCTCGAGAAGCTGCGCGAGGCGGCGCTGGCCTTCCATCTCACTCAACAGTGGAAGAAGACGCGGATCCTCACCGAGTACCTGAACTCGATCTATTTCGGCAACGGTGCCTACGGCGTCGAGTCGGCCGCCCGGGTCTACTTCGGCAAGATCCACGGCTTCAATCAGAGCTCGCCCAGCCCCGGGACGGTCAGCGGCTGCGGGGACAGCACGCCGTCAGTCCATCGCCCGTCCTGTGCCTCGGTCCTGGCCCCCTGGGAGGCCGCGCTGCTGGCCGGCATGGTCGCCAACCCATCCGCGTTTGATCCCTTCGCGCATCCGCAGGCCGCCAAGGCTCGGCGCAACCTGGCGTTGCAGGACATGCTCCAGCAGCACGACATCACCCGTGCCCAGTATGACCAGGGCATCGCCAAGCTGCTGCCGGCCGCCAGCGATCTCGAGCAGCCCCAGGAGCCGACCGCCGCGCCCTACTTCACCAGCTGGCTCGCGCCCCAGATCCTGGCTGCCATGGGCGCCGGCCGCGGCGTGCCGCAGAGCTACGCCGAGTACCGGGCCTACTACGGCGGCCTGCGAATCCGGACCACGATCGACCTGCCGATGCAGCAGGCCGCCGAGCAGGCGATCTCGAGTGCCTTGCCCAGCGGTCCCGGTCAGCCGGCCGCCTCGATGGTCGCCATCGACAACAAGACCGGCGAGGTCAGGGCCATGGTCGGAGGTCCCCTGGTCAACGGTCAACAGGACTTCAACCGCTACCCGTTCAACCTGGCCACCCAGGGGCTGCGTCAGCCGGGCTCGTCCTTCAAACCGTTCACGCTCGCCGTCGCACTGCAACGGGGCTACAGCTCCGCGTCGGTGATCGACTCCCATCCGCTGAACCTGATCGTTCCCAACAGCGGTGGCAAGGAGCACTTCATCGTCCACAACTTCGCCAATCAGTACTCGGGGCCGATCACCCTGGCCAACGCGACGGCGATCTCGGACAACAGCGTGTTCACGCAGGTCGGCATCGCAGCCGGGGTCAAGCGAGTGGCGCGTATGGCCAAGGCCATGGGCATTCGCACCCCGGTGTCCAGCAATTACGCGATGATCCTCGGCGGCCTCAAGATCGGGGTCTCACCGCTGGACATGGCCCACGCCTACGAGACGATCGCCGAGGGCGGTCGGCGCGTGTACAACCCCCAGCTCGGCGCTCTCGATAAGGGCCCCACCGGCATCGCCCAGATCAACTGCCCGGGCAAGGTGTGCCGCCATCACGTGATCGTCGATCATCCCCACTACAAGCGGGTGATCCCGCTGGCCGTCGCCCAGACGATCCATAGCTTGCTGAACGGAGTGGTCGCCAACGGCACCGGCACCGCGGCGGGAATCGCGGGAGTCAACGTGGCCGGTAAGACCGGGACGACCACCAACTACGGGGACGCCTGGTTCGTGGGTTGGACGCCGTCGATCACGACCGCCGTCTGGGTCGGCTTTCCCAACAAGCTCGTCCCGATGACCACGCTCTACAACGGCGGCCCAGTCGAGGGGGGAACTTTCCCCGCCGTCATCTGGCACAACTTCATGACCTCGGCGCTGCAGATCCTCGCCAGCGAGCAGGCGGCCTCGCAGGCTCGCGGTAGCGCCCACCGGGGCACGGGCACCAACACCTCCGGCTCGACCGCTACCCAGAGCGGGTATGGCGGCACCGCCACCCAGACGACCCCTGCCCCGCCCGCCCCGACCGGTGGGGGCACGAGCACTGCCCCGCCGAGCAGTGGCACGGGCACGACCCCCCCAGCGGGCGGCGGCACGACCCCCGCGGCGGGCGGCGGCACCACCCCAGCGG
>JBOGYN010000671.1:0-5288 GCA_050696855.1 Solirubrobacteraceae bacterium
GGCTAGCTGAGGCGCTCGATCAGCATCGCCTGGCCCATCCCGCCGGCCACGCACATCGACTCGATTCCGTACGTGCCGCCACGCGTGCGCAGGCCATTTATCAGCGGGGTCATGATCCGCGCGCCGGTCATACCGAACGGGTGCCCGAGGGCGATCGCGCCCCCGAACGGGTTGAGCTTGTCCCCGTCGATGCCGAGGTCGTCGCGACAGGGGACGATCTGGGCCGCGAACGCCTCGTTGATCTCGACGATGTCGATGTCGTCGATCGTCATCCCGGTCTGCTTGAGCAGCGCCTGGATGGCCGGGATCGGACCCAGACCCATGATCTCGGGTCGAATCGCTGCCACAGTGGACGCGACGATCCGTGCCATCGGCGTCAGTCCCAAGCTCTCGGCCTTCGCGTCGGACATAACCAGGACCGCGGCGGCGCCGTCGTTGAGCGGGCACGAATTCCCCGCCGTGACCGTCCCGTCGGGCCGAAACGCGGGCTTGAGCTGACCTAGGACCTCCATCGTCGTTCCGGCCCGGGGGCCGTCATCGCGGCTGACCACGGTCTCGGGGACGTCGACCTCGTGGCCCTCCTTATCGGTGTCCTTGTGGGCGGGCACGGGGACGGGCACGATCTCGGCGTCGAAATGGCCGCTCTCACGTGCCTCAACGGCCCGGGACTGGGAGATCACCGCCCACTCGTCCTGCTGCTCGCGGGTCACCGAGCAGCGCTCAGCGACGTTCTCGGCCGTCATCCCCATCGGGATGTAGACATCGTAGAGAGAGCCCTCCGAGCCGTCGAGCGCGTGGTTCTTGGCCTCCTCCATCATCCCTGCCCCGAGCCCGGCTCGCGAGACGGCCTCGACCCCGGCGGCGATGTACTGATCGCCCTCGCCGGCCTTGATCGCGTGAGCGGCCATCCGGATCGTCATCAGCGAGGAGGCACAGAAGCGGTTGACCGTGCACCCCGGGACGTGGTGGTCGAGCCCCGCGAGCAGGGCGGCGGTGCGACCCACGTTGTACCCCTGCTCCCCGACTCCGGAAGCCGCTCCCATGAGGACGTCGTTGGTCTGGGCGAAGTCCACCCCGGGATTGCGCTGCACCAGGGTCCGAATCGGCAGCGCCGCGAGCTCATCGGCCCGGACGGTCTTCAGCGAGCCCTTCATGGCTCGTCCGATCGGGGTACGGATGGCGTCGACGATCACGGCTTCTGGCATTCGGGTGACTCCTGGTTCGCGTTGGGGGTGGATCCTACGAGGCCCCGGCTCCCGACGGGGGGCGGCTAAAGGCCGAGCCCGCGCACGCCGTTCTCGTCCCAGCCCAGGTGATGGGCGAGCTCGTGGCGCACGGTCCGGGTGACCTGGGCCTTGAGCAGCTCGGGGTCGTGTCCGAAGTCCCGCAGCAGGGTGTCCTTGAAGATGACGATGCGGTCGGAGAAGAAGTCGCGGGCGATGGTGTCGCCCTGGTAGAGGCCGTAGGCGCGACGCCGGCGTCCGCCGTCCGAGACGACCACGGCCACGTGCTCGAGGGCGCGATGAAACTCGAGCGGGAGATCGTCGATCGCCGAGCGGACGAGCGCCTTGAAGTCCTCGTCCTCTGAGACCGGAAGCTCGTCGTCCTCGTCCTCGGCTTCGAGCTCTCCGTCCTCCCCCCACTCCCCCTCGGCGGCGAGCCGCTCAGCCCGCTGAACGAGCGCCTCGAAGTCCTCCTCGGACTGCGGCTCCCCACCCTCCCCGCGCCAGCCGGCCAGCCGAATCATGGCGAACACGACGGCACAGCCGATGATTGCCGCTCCTGCCCCGAACACGGCGATGCCCTGGAGCAGCCGCAACGGGAACGAGTCACTGAAGCCCCCGATCACACTGATCAGCCCGAGTCCGACCGTCAGCGCGGCGGCCGCCGAGAGCAGGATGCGGCGCACGGTGGGCGGCTGTCCCGACACCGGTCGGCTACCTCAGGGTGCGGGCGATCACGAGACGCTGGATCTCGTTGGTGCCCTCGTAGATCTGGGTAATCTTGGCGTCGCGCAGCATGCGCTCGACCGGGTACTCCTTGACGTAGCCGTAACCGCCCAGCACCTGGACGGCTTCGACGGTGACCTTCATGGCCACGTCGGAGCAGAACAGCTTGGCCATGGCCGAGTACTTGCCGATGTCCGGGGCGCCCCTGTCGACCTTGGCGCACGCCTGGTAGAGCAGCTCGCGGCCGGCCGCGCACTGGGTCTCCATCTCGGCGAGCTTGAACTGGATGGCCTGGAAGGCGTTGATCGGTTTGCCGAACTGCCGGCGCTCGCGAGCGTAGGCGGCCGCGTAGTCGGTGGCGCCCTGGGCGATGCCGAGCGCCTGAGCAGCCACGCCGAGCCGGGAACGGTCCAGCGTGCCCATCGCCACCTTGAAGCCCTCGTTCACTTCTCCGATCACGTTCTCGGCCGGCACCCGGACCCCGTCGAAGATCGGCTGTCCGGTGGGTGAGCCGCGGATGCCGAGCTTGTGCTCGAGCTTGCCGACGCTGAAGCCGGGGCGGTCGGCCTCGACCACGAAGGCGGTGATGCCTCGGGAGTGACCGGCCGCCCGGTCGGTGACCGCGAAGACCACGTAGAAGTCGGCGATCCCCAGGTTGCTGATCCAGTTCTTGGTCCCGTCGATCACCCACTCATTCCCATCCGGTACCGCCCGGGTCAGCATCCCGCCGGGGTCCGAGCCGGCCTCGGGCTCTGACAGAGCGAAGGCCGGTGACCATTCGCCGGTCGCGCACCGGGGCAAAAAGCGGTCCTGGAGCTCGGGTGAGCCAAAGAGCCTGATCGGCAGGGTCCCGAGCTCCTGGACCATGAGGATCAGGGCCGTCGAGGCGCACGCCTTGGCGATCTCCTCGACCGCCATGTTGAGCATCAGCGTTCCGGTGCCGGTCCCCCCGTGCTCGGTCTCAAACGGAAGCCCGAGGATGTCCTGCTCGGCGAGCAGCTGGCGCAGGTCGTGGGGATAGGCCTCCTGCTCGTCGATCTCGGCCGCGCGCGGGGCAATCCGCTGCTCGGCGATCTCCCGAATCGTGTCCCGGAAATCCAGGTGCTCCTGGGGGACCGTGTAGAGGTCAGATAGCGCCGACATGACCCCCTCGATGCTACGTCATCGCCAGCGCCGACCAGCAGCGCCGAACCGGCTAAAGACCCGCTGGATGGCGGACCACGTAGCTGCCCCCGTCGGCGAGGTTGCCGGTCGGGTCGGTGCGCCATCGGGGACCGCTGCCGCCGGGGATGTTGGGTCCGCCGAAGTTCGCGGTGTCGAAGGCGATTCCGGCGATCACCACCCAGGTATGGGCGGCGTCGGCATAGATCGTTACCCAGCGACCCGGGCCGGGGCTGCCGAACGCCTCCAGGCCGGTCGAATCTTCAGATGAGGAGAGCAGACCGGCACCGTGCAGCGCGAAGCTGACCGCGCCCGAGCAGTCATAGCCGCGGTCGTTCCAGCGGCCGTGTCCCCCCGCGTAGATGTAGGGCTTGCCGATGATCTGGTTGCTCGACGTGATCATGGTCGAGACGACCGCTGGTGCGGCGGATGGAGCGGAGGCGGTCCCGTCGGGGTTGATCGTTGCCTTGGCTACGGCGCCGCCGGCCACCGCGAGCACGACCGCCTGACGCAGGACCAGCGAATCGGCGTAGGTGAAGATCGGGCTGACCCTGAGGCTGTGGGCGAGCTCAAACTTGAGGACGTTGGCCTGCGTGCTCGTGCCGTAGGAGCCGTCGACCGGGGTCGGGTAGCCGGCCAGGGTCAGGTAGCCCTGCAGAACCCGCACGTCGTGACCGTGCATCCCGGGGTGCAACGTCCGCTCGCCGAGGTGCTGGGAGCCGCCGTCACGGTTGACCGGCGATGTCACACCGTTGTTGTTTTGGGCACCGCCGGAGCGTCTGCGATGGGTGCCGTGCCGGTGCTTGTTGGCCGGGGCCGGTCCCGACCCCGGGAGCCCGCTGCCGCCGTTGCCGCCCCCCGCCCAGGCGAGATCAGCGACCGCCGTCTTGGCCCGAGCGGCGAGGGCGCCCGCCGGGGCTAGGGCACCGGTGGCGAGCATCACAACGACCAGGGACCGCAGAAACGTACGGGTACGGGAGCGGGACAAAGTGCAAACCCTTCTCTTTCGTGCGCCTTCGGGGTTAGCTGTCGGGCTCGCGCTGAAAGAGTCGCGCTACGCCGGGTGCTCCGGCGATTCGCCCCAGGAACCACATGGGTCCCAACGGGTTCCCCGATCGCCTTGGCCCGGGTGCCGCGGCGATTCGGCTGGGTACTGATTTCGGCAGGCACAGTACCGCACCGGCAGGATTTCTGCCACTTTTGCTTCCGGCCAGAAGCTTCGGTGTGTCTGACCTGTCCAGCGGACGAGCCACGCTGGTGGGTAGGACGTTGGCCCAGCCGCGCTCGGCCAGCTTTCTCAGGGCGACGTTGCCACCCCCGCGCTGGCTAGGCCTCTGCGGGTCGCTAGGCTCGAGCCATGACCTTGTTTTCGTCCCGTCCCGGACGCTCATGACGGCGACCGACTACTCGCCCCGCGAGGTGTCAGACCTGCTCGGCTCCGACTCGGTCCAGCTGATCGACGTGCGAGAGTCCGACGAGCACGCCGCGGGTCGGATCGCCGGCTCGCGCCTGATCGAGCTCAGCGCCCTGTCCGCCCAGGCCGACACGATCAGCCGCGTTCAGCCGGTGGTCTTCTACTGCCGCAGCGGCGCCCGCTCGGCGATGGCCACCGAGGCCTTCGCGCAGGCCGGCTACGAGGCGCACAACATGTCCGGCGGGCTGCTCGAGTGGGCCGCGGCGGGGCTGCCGCTTGAGCCCGACGACGGCCACGTCGCCTGAGGGTCAGCGGCGAGGAGTCCCTTCCCAAGGGATGGTTACCAGCGCTCCGGCGGACCTGACAGACTCCGGCCATGGAAAGCGAGGACCACGACCGCCTGGCTGACGACCTCGATCACGAGGCCGACCGGCTCGAGCGCGAGAACAAGCGCCTCGACGAGGAGATCAACGAGGTGCGCCAGGAGTGGGAAGCCAAGCGCAAGGACCCCGCCGTCCCCGGGGCTCCGCCGCCTCCAGAGTCCGAGTCTGGGTCAGAGTCCGAGTCTGAGTCTGAGTCGCGGACTAAGTCCGAGGACGAATGAGAGATCTCGTCTCAGCGTAACTCCTGGATGCGGACGAGGTTGCCCGCGGGATCGCGGACGGCGCTACTGCGGCTCGGTGAGCGGCGCTTCTCGATTCCTGATCGGCCTGGTCACCTGTTTCGCGACACACGACGGCATCCCCGCCGTCGCGCGCGCCTCG
>JBOGYN010000672.1:0-2467 GCA_050696855.1 Solirubrobacteraceae bacterium
CTGCTGCGGTGAGGGCAACGATGACCAGCGCCCCGAGGAGCTGAAAGCCCGAAACCGAGGCCAGGGCCATCCTCGTGGGGGCCACGGGACCGCGAACGAGCGACGCCCCCAGCCCGCCATCGGTCAAGGTCCCGCCGGCCGCGACGATCACGTAGCCGACGGCCACCAGTCCGAAGTCACGGGGGGTGAGCAGGCGAGCAACGACGATGTTGCCGGCAAAGCCGATCACCCGCACCAGGAAGGCCCGTGCGCCCAGGATCATCGCCCCGGAGGCGGCCTTGCGGCGAACCTCCCCGACCGAAGACCCGGTCTCGTCCTCCGCGTCAGGCGGGGCGCGCATCGGGCAGCCGGGATGAGCCGGCGCGGGCCGAACGGAAGTAGGCCCGGATCGCCTGCTCATCCCCGAGCGCTTGGTCTTTGACCGAGTGCACGACGCTGTGTCCGTGGGCGATCAGCTCGGCTGGCGGGAGCGGCAACCCCTGCCAGGCCAGTCCGAAGGGTTCGCCCCGACCGGTCAGGCCGCGGACGGTGAGACCGGCGGCGAAGGTGAGCGCGCCGACGACCACGTCCTCGCCGAGCCCGGTGCCGAGCCAGGGCCGGAAGTCGAGCAGATCGGTCCGCTGCAGCAGACCTGGTCCGACCGCGTAAGCGCCGCCCAGGCAGTGCGCCCCGAGCTCGTAGCCGTTGTCACGGGCCGCGTCGAGCACGTGATGAACCCAGTGCCGGGAGCGAGCGCGACGGTAGGTCAGCCTGCGCCCGGGACCCAGGGACAGCGCGCGTTCGGCCCGGCGCAGGACCGGGATCCAACCGCTCCAGTCGCGGCGATCGCCGGTGCAGGTGTGGGTGTAGGAACCGACCAGTCCGACGCGTGCATCCGCGAGTGCGATCTGCAGGCTGGGCAGCACACGGCCGATCACGAGCGCATCGGTGTCGAGCTTGAGCACAAAGTCCGGCTTTCGCGCGGCTACGGTCTTCAGGCCGTTGACGGTCCCGGCCACCATCGAGTCATAGGCGCCGGCGCTCCGACCCAGAGCCCGATTGCGGATGACCTCGAGCGAGCCCCACAGGGCGGCAGCGACGCCAAGATCGCGGGGCTCGACGCCATCGTCCACGAGCACCAGGTGGATCTGACGAGCGTCCTCGAACGCCTGCACGCTCTCGAGCGTGTCACGGAGCCGATCCAGCTCTCTCGGCGCCGGACCCACCGGAATGAGCACGGCAAACATTCCCGGCGAGTGTAGTAATCGCCTGGGCTCAGGGCGGGCGCTAGCATCGCCGCCGCGTGATCGTCCTCATACATGCGGATCGACCCGAGCATTTCCCGGGTATGAGGCTGGCGATCGTGAGCCTTCGGCGCCACGCTCCGAGGGTGCCGATCTTGGCCAGCTGTCCCGGCGCCTCCCCCGACTTCGTCAGCTGGGTCAGCGAGCAAACGGATCTGGTGCAGACCGACACGGAGTTCGGCGGTCTCGGCTGGAACGTCAAACCGCGGCTCTTGCTCCGGGCGATCGAGTCGACGAGCAGTGCTGTGCTCTGGCTCGACGCCGACGTCATCGTCACCGGCGACATCGAGGCGGTGATGCCGAGCGACCTGTCTGTCGTGGTGGCCGCCGAGGAATTCGCGCTGGCCCAGGAGCAGGGGTCGGAAGCTCGGACCGCCGCTTGGAGTCTGGAGCCGGGCCGGCGCTTGTCGAGTACGGCCAACACCTCGGTGCTCAGAGTCTCCGATCACCATCTCGGGCTGCTCGAGCGGTGGGCGGAGTTGCTCGAGCGTCCTGACTATCGCGCCTCGCAGCAGTTGCCCGCCCTCGAGCGCCCGCTGCACATGCTCGGGGACCAGGACGCGCTCACGGCCCTGCTCGGCACGCGTGATTACGGCGTGGTACCGGTCCACCTGCTCCGCCGGGGGCAAGAGATCGCCCAATGTGGGAGCCCGGCGGGATATCTGCCCTCCGAGCGTCTTCTGGGGCTGCGCAGGCCGCTGCCCGTGTTCGTGCACTCGGCGGGCGTTAAACCGTGGCAGCATGGCGCCCGGTGGCGTCACAGCGGTTCGCGGGTGGCCCAGCTGCGGGCCGGCTACGAGGATGCTCACATCCGTTTGAGCCCGTACACGATTTTGGCCCGGGAGCTGAGCGAGAGCGCCGGGCTTGACGCCAATGTCTTCGGTGCGCCCACTGTCGTGGAGCGGATCCTGCTGACCAGCGGCCGACGCTGGCCGCAGCTTCCGGAGTTACCCCTGGCGGTATTCGACAGCCTGGTGCGAAGGGTGCGGGCCAGGCTCGCGCTGGGCCGCTACCGGCTCGGCTAGGGCCCCCAGCAACATGAGACCTGGGTCTTGAGGACCTCGAGGTGGGTCCACGGAAATAGCGCCAGCACCTTGTTGGGCCACTGGTTCTGGAAGGCCGCCGGCCACGGATTGGCACCGGTGGGCACCGGGTCCTGACCGTAGAAGACGACGGTCCCGGCC
>JBOGYN010000673.1:0-1955 GCA_050696855.1 Solirubrobacteraceae bacterium
TGCGCGCCGGATGCTGCGCCGCCAGACTGCCTCTGCCTACAGCCAGGCGCTACGCGAGCAGCTCGGATCGCTGATCCTCAGCCAGGACAACTCCGTCCTGCGCGCGGGTCGCCCGAGGATGCCGGTCGAGAGCGATGGGCAGCTGGCTCTTGCGACCGTCGAGGAGGAGCCGCTCGACGATCCTCCGATCCTCCCGACCGACGCGCAGGAGGAGATCGCCACCCTGATCAAGCAGCGCCAGCAAGCCCATCGACTGACCGAGGTCGGCCTCGAGCCGCCCAACAGCCTCCTGCTCCAGGGCCCGCCGGGGGTGGGCAAGACGCTCACCGCCCGCCACCTGGCGGGGGAGCTGGGGCTCCCGTTGGTTACTGTCGAGCTCGCCGCGCTGATGTCGAGCTTGCTCGGACAGACCGGACAGAACCTGCGCCAGCTGCTCGATCACGCGCGCAGCTTCCCCTGCGTCCTGTTGCTCGACGAGTTCGACGCGGTGGCCAAGCGCCGGGACGATCAGACCGACATCGGAGAGCTAAAGCGGTTGGTCAACGTCTTGCTGGTCGAGCTCGAGCGATGGCCGGAGACCGGGCTGCTGATCGCTGCGACGAACCATCCTCAGCTGCTCGATCCCGCCGTCGAGCGCCGCTTCGATGTCATCCTCAACCTGACGGTCCCCGGCCAGAAAGAGCGCGCCGCCATTTTGAGGCGCGCGCTCGCCAGGGTCGGTTTGGAGATTTCTGGTCAGGTGCTCGCAGCCTGTGCGCTGGCGCAGGAGGGTGCCAGCGGAGCCGACATTGAGCGCGAGGCGGCAGCGGCCGCGCGGGCCACGGTGCTCGACGATGGCGATCCGACGATGGTGATCGCCGAGCTCGCAATGCGGCGGTTGCACGACACGACAGGCCACGACGGCGAGCGTCGCGCCGCGTTCTGCGCCGTCGCAACCCAGCACCTCGGGCTCACTCAGCGCGCTGTAGGCAAGGTGCTCGGCATCAGCCATCCCACCGTCGGGAAGCTTGCTCGCCAGTGGGCAGCGCAATCCGACTCCGTCGGGCCGGTCCCGGTCGGAGCGGTGAAGTAGATGGCTACCCGCGACGTCGCACAGCCTGACCGCCCGATCCTGGCCGGCGGCGAGGCATTGCGCCAGGAGGCTGAGCGGGCAACGGGCGGGGGGCCCAAGTATCACCCCCGCAGCTTCGACGAGGCTCGGGAACGGCTGGGCCCGCAGGTCGAGGCGCTCCAGCAGGCGGTCGCCGACACGCCGGCCACGCTGCGAGGAGCCCGGGTTGTGTTTGAGGCGACAGTGCTTCCCAACTACCTGGCCAATAGCTACTTCCCGACGGAGCTCTTCAGAGACGCTGATCTCGTCCCGGTCGGCACTCGCGCGGCCACCGGGCCGTACCAGACTCAGACGCGCACGCGCGAGGACCAGCCGACCAAGAGCTACCTCGTGGCCGGCGACGAGCGTTCGATCGCCCGCGTCGCAGAGTTGCTCGCGACCGACGACGCCCGCGGCACAGCCACGACCGCCCGAGAGCGCCTGCGGCAGTTCGACCTCGTGCGCCTGCCCGACGTCGACGAAGTCCTGCGCGTGCGCCCCGAGCTGCCCGACGACGAGTTGCTTACCTGGGAGGCCGTTCTTCACCCGACCGTCGACGCGTCGGGCGACGTGACGAACGCCGAGCGTCAGGAGGTCCTAGCCAAGTGGGTGGCCTGGGTGGAGCGGCTCGGCGGCGAGATCGCCGTCAATTACCAGCGCATAGTGCGCGGCATGACCTTCATGCCGGTCCGCCTGCCCGCGGGCGCTGCCGAGCCGGCCACCCGATTCAACCCACTGCGCGCGCTGCGCCCGATGCCGAAGGTGCGCCCCATACCGGTGGGTCCACTCCGGGTCGTGACCACAGCCCGCCAGCTGCCAGGCCCCCCGCCCGGTCAACGGCCGCAGTCAGAGCTGCGGGTTGCCG
>JBOGYN010000674.1:0-11890 GCA_050696855.1 Solirubrobacteraceae bacterium
GCCCGGAGGCGAGTGCGGGGGCCTGCCGCCGCAAGAGCGGCGACGAGCCCCTTCGCCCGCGCTGGCTGCTAGTGCCCGAGCCGGAGGCGCCAGATCCCGCGCCCGTGGGTGGCCGCGTAGATGTAACCCTCCGGACCCGGGGTCACGTTGTTTACGCTGGCGTTCGGGAGACCCGACCCGAGCCGTGACCAGCTCGTGCCGGCACCCTGGCCGCTCTGGGCGGTGTACATGCCCAGATCGGTGGCCAGCGCGAGCTGATGACCCGAGCTGACCAACGCGTCAGACGGGACATCCGGCAGATTGCCGGAGATGTCCTGCCATGACTGTCCGCCGTTGTAGGTCTCGAACACATGACCCGTGCCCGCCGCCGGAATCCAACGGCGCGAATAGCCGTTGAAGATCGCATAGGCATGAGCCGGGTTCTCGGGGTCGACCGTGACTCCGGCGATGTATCGGTTGGGTAGCCCGGCCGTGCTCAGCTGATGCCAGGTCCCGCCGTAGTTGGTGGCGATGCCGGACGCAAACGCCGGTCCGGGGTTACCGCCGCCCCCGACCCAGGCGGCGTAGATGATCTTGCCGCCCTTGGCCGAGGAGAGCGCCGTCACGGCGTGTCCAGCCCCGGTGTCGAACACGTTCTGCCACGAGCAGGCCGTGTCGGTGCAGCTGGTCTTCCAGCCGTCGCGGGATACCCACACGTACTGGCCGCCTGAGAGCCAGACCTTGGCCTTGTCCTGGTCCTGGACCATCGGGGTCACGAACCGGAAGGCGGGGTCGCAGTCCGGTCGCGGCGTCATATTGACGGTCGCCTGACCGGCGCAGCCGGGGCTGACGTAGTCATAGAACGAGTGGCCGCCATCGGTGGAGGAGTACATCGCCCCGTCCACGTAGGAGCCGACCATCTGGTTGGCGTTCTTGGGATCCACGATCACCGTGGTGCCGTCACCGCCCGCGGGCGCCTTCATCTGCGGCGCCCCGAGCTGGAGAACCGACGTGCCGTTGTCCTGCAGGCCGCCCCAGACCAGGGTGCCGTTGTGGGTGGAGCCGGCCCGGCTGTCGTAGTACTGGAGGTTGTGGAGCGTGTTGTTGAGATCGCTCCAATCCCCGTACTCCTGGGTGTCAGACAGCGGCCGACTGTAGACGCCGCCGTCGTTGCCGCTGACCACGGTCTGACCCGCGATCATCAGCGCGTGCTGGTCGGGATGGGTCGTGTTGGGGCAACTGGCGCCGCAGGCCAAGCCGTAGTTCCAGTAAGGGCTCGCGGTAACCCAGGTGCTGCCGCCGTTGGTGCTCTCGAACACCTCCTCGAGGCCCAGGTAGACCCGATTGGGGTCACTGGGCGAGACGGCGAGGGTCTGGTTGTACCAGGCCTGAACGCCGACGCCATAGCCCGAGCCGACCTTGAGCGCCGAGCCCGATCCGGCCAGCTTGGCCTCGTCGGCGATCTTCGTCCACGGTCCGACGACGCTGGCCGGGCTGCCGCTGGACACGAACACCCCTTGGAGTACCGACTCCTTGCCGGCGGTCATTGCCGCGGGAGACTCGACGACCGCGTACAGCTTGCTGCCGTCGGCCGAGTAGGCGAACGTGGTCCGGCCGATATCGGCCGCGTCGATGTCGCCACTCGGAGCCACTTTCGCGAACGTCAGCCCGCCATCGATGGACTGGTAGAAGCCGTTGTCCTGGGTGAAGCCCGGACCCCGCCACCCGACTACCGCGATCACATTCTGTCCGGCGCTGCCCGGCACCACCTGCACCGAGGTGATGTGGTTGTAGTAGGGCGAGGAGGGATTGGGGCCCCCGGGATCCAGGACCTCAGACCAGTGTCCCGAGGTCGACGAGAAGCGGAAAAGACCGTTGTTGGTGGCCGCGTAGCCGTTGCCCTGGTCGTCGAAGACGAGCTGGTAGACGGTCCGGGTAACCAGCGGGTTGTTGCCGCTCTGGTCATCGCCGACGCGCTGCCAGGACGAGCCGTTCAGGCGATAGACGCCGGTCCCGGAGTAGCTGTCCTGGTTGGTGTTGGCCTCGCCGGTTGCCGCCCACAACAAGCCGTCGGTGGGGTTTACGGCCAGCGCACCGATCGAGAGACTGGGCAGCCCGTCGGAGATGGGCGCCCAGGTCGACCCCTGGTCCTGCGAGCGCCAGACGCCGCCGTCGGCGGTGCCGGCGTACCAGCTCCCGTCAGACGTCTTGGTCAGTGCGGTCGTACGCCCGCCGACGATCGAGAAGCCTGAGCCGACGTTGGACCAGAACGGGTCGGTGTAGTCAGGCGGGTTGCTGTTGTAAGACTGGTTGGTGATCTCCTGCCAGGCGCCGCCGTTCTGGTGCATGCCCTGGGCCTGTTGCTGGGCGCTGACCAGCGCCTGGCCCGAGACCGTGGTCCCGGGCGCCACGCGCTCGTTGCCGTACTGCGCGAACCGATCGGCGAGATTGCCGTCGTCCGGGGTGTGACTCGGAGTCGGCGTGCCGCCCGAGGCCTTCAGTACCTGGTCCTGGGACTGCTGGCGGGCCGCGGCGCCGCTCAGCGCGCGAGTGAAGCGAAGGGCCGCGGCGCTCCGGACGCCGTGGGTGAACTGACGGTGCGGACGGACCCGGGCCGCCCCGCTGGCCGCCAAGCTCAACGCGACGATGGCCGTCACACAGAAGACGGCCAGGAAGCTCACGCGTAACGGCGTGGCTCCCCTACGCAGACTAGACATCGACCTACCTCCTCCGGCCCCACGCAAACAATGGGTACGCCCCCCTGCCAGAGGGCTCGGGCAAACTATCACTTCGCCGCTGCGGACGGCCGCAGCCGACGGCGGTCAGGGCTTGCGGGCCAGCACCTGGTAAATCGATGCCCATCCGGTGAGAAAGCCTTGACGGGCGGCGCGCAGATACAGCCGCCACACCCGCGCCCGTTCGCTGCCGGCCAGCCGGACGGCCTCGTCGTAGTGCTCCTCGTAGCTGGCGATCCAGTAGCGCAGCGTCTCGGCGTAGTCGTCGGCCAGACCCTCGACATGGCGCGTGACGAGGCCCGTCCGCTCGAGCGCGAGCTCGATCCGTGACAGCGGCAGCGGCACCCCGTCGGGGAACACGAACCGCTCGGAGAATGCGCCCTCGTCCTTGGTGTCGAAGTCCATCAGCTTGGCGATGCCGTGGTTGAGCAGCCGACCGCCCGGTTTGAGCAGGCCGTTGAGGGTCTGCATGTAGACGTCGATCCGCTCCTCGCCCACGTGCTCGACCATGCCGATGCTCGAGATCGCGTCGAACTGATCGCCGGCCAGCTCCCGGTAATCGGCGAGGCGCAAGGTGACCCGATCGGCCACTCCAGCCGCCTCGGCGCGCTGGCGGCCCAGCTCGACCTGGCGTTCAGACAGCGTCACCCCGAGCACCTCGACGCCGTGGTTCTGGGCGGCGTGGATGGCGAAGCTGCCCCAGCCACAGCCGACGTCGAGCACACGCTCACCCTCCCGGAGCCCGAGCTTCTTGCAGACGAGCGCGAGCTTGGCCTGCTGGGCCTCCTCGAGGCTCTGGGCACCTCCCTGGAAGTAGGCGCAGCTGTAGGTCATCGAGGCATCCAGGAACAGCGCGAAGAAGTCGTTGCCCGCGTCGTAGTGGTAGCTGACCGCACGCCGGTCGCGGCCGATCGTGTGACGCTCGCCGGTCAGGCGCAGCTCTGAGGCCGGCGGTTTCGGCAGCCTGGTCAGACCGCAGGCGCGCACGACGGCCGCGCCGAGCCGGGCGATCTGCCGCGCAGAGAGCTTGGGCGCCGCGAATGTGTCCACGATCCGCAGCGCTCGGTCGATGTCATCGGTGTCGATCAGCCCCAGCACGTAGGCTCGGCCCAGGCCGAGCTCGCCGGGGGCGCGGAGCGCGTGGGCAAACGCCTCGGGCGAGTGGACCGTGAAGGTGGGGGCGCCCTCCTCAGTAGCCGGGACGCCGGTGCCGTCCCAGAAAGCGATCCCGAACGGACGCTGGGGCAGCGCGGACTCGAGCTCGCGGCGAAGGGGGGCGGTACGGGCGAAGGGCACAGCCCGGCGAGCTTAGCGGCGGCTCAGCCGTCGGGGCCCACGAGCGGCATCCGCTGACGGCGCTCGGGATCGATCCGAACCACGTCCCAGGCCAGCCCGGCCATCTCGAGCAGGCGGATGATCCCGGCCGACGGGTCGAGCTGCCAGCGGCGCAGCCCGTGGCGATACGAGGTCGGGAAGGCATGGTGGTTGTTGTGCCACGCCTCGCCCCAGGTCGGGATCGCCAGCCAGAACACGTTGCGCGACTCGTCGCCGGTGTCGTACTCGTGGCGGCCGAAGTAATGGCAGACCGAGTTGATGCTGAAGGTCGCGTGGTGCACGAAGAAGATGCGGGCGGCGCCGCCCCACAGCAGCGCGGTCAGCCCCCCGGTGACGGTGCCGGTCAGCGCCACCCCGAGCCCGAAGGCGGCGGCCAGGCCGGCCACGACCCAGACGATGAAGGTGCGGTCAATGAAGCGGATCCACGGGTCGGCGAGCAGATCCTTGGCGTAACGGCGCTCGTCGGCGACCTCCATGTCGGAGAACACCCAGCCGATGTGGGCGTGCATGAAGCCCCACAGTTCTCCCCGCCAGCCGTGACGATGGTCGAGATGCGGGCTGTGGGGGTCGCCGGCTTCGTCGGAGAACTGATGGTGTTTGCGGTGCGTGGCGACCCAGTCGATCACCGGCCCCTCGGCGGCGGCCGAGCCGACGATCGCGAACGCGGCCCTGACCGGCCGGCTGCACTTGAAGCTGCGGTGGGTGAGCAGGCGGTGAAAGCCGACCGTGACTCCAGAGCCGATCACCATGTAGAAGATGGCCAGCACCAGCAGGTCCTGCCAGACGAGCAGGCCATGGTTCCAGCCCAGCCACATGCCGAGCAGAACGAGGATCGGCGGTGCGCCGGTGACCACCGCGCTGGCCAGCCGGTCGACCAGTGGCATCGCAACCGGGCGTACATCAGCGTCGGACTCGGCTACCGGGGCAGCGCCCGTCGCCGGAGCATCCTGGTTATCCGAGGCCGATGGCGCGTCCACAGGGGGGGCGTCGAGGGCCATGCCTGGGAGTCGATGCTACTGACTGACGCTCAGGGCTGTCTAAACCCGTCAACCGCCGAGCGGAACGGCGGTATTGACGTAGGGCGTGTAGGCGCGACAGGGCTCGCCCCGCAGCCCCGGACACGGGGGCAGGCTCGTCGGGGCGCGAAAGTGGGGCACGACGGGCAGGATCACCCGCGCCCGATAACGAGCAGAGTGGGCGATCGTGATCGTGGCCGCACCGGCCGGGCGGGTCTCGGCAAAGCCCCAAACGGGCTGGTTGCCGCCGGGCGCGGAGATTGTCAGGCGGATCCGCGAGCCCCGGCGGTAGACGTGACCCTCGTAGTAGAGGGGGACGGTGACCTCGGTGAAACGGCCCGCCGGCAGCGGCGCGACATCGGCTGCTCGGAGGCTGGGCACGGGCGCCAGCAGCGTGCTCTTGGTCGGGTTGAGCTTGCGTTCGTCGGCGCGCAGCCAACCGCTCTGCACGTAGGTCTCCTTACCGTCGGGGCGGACCTCGCTGAGCGTGACCTGGAGGTCCACACTGGGCGCAGATGCCTTGATCCAGAGCCGCACGGCCCCCGCGCCGATCACCGTCGCGTCGGCAGGCAGCGGCGCGCCGAGGTAGGCGGCCGCCGTTCCGGGCGGGTTGGGCAGCCAGCGGTAGCTCGGGGTGGCGGTCCAAAGCCCGCCGGGACCTCCGCCATCTGAGCCGGTGAAGTCGGTGGCCGGCAGGGCGTGCTTGCTCCAGCGCAGGCGGTCAGCCCCGCCGCGCTTGCCCGCTGCCGTGCTCAACCGGCCGGAATTGCCCAGGTACCAGGAGCGCGGCTGGGTGCCCGGGATCGGGAACCGGGCGAACGAGCGCTCGAAGCCGGCGTACGGGTAGCCGGGCTGCGAACTGCCGGCCCCGTTGTCGAACAGCACCCGGACCGGCGCCAGGTGCTGGAAGGCGCTCAGCGCCGCCGCGTACGTGGGCTTTTGCTGGATCGGATCGGGCGGCAGGGTGACGCCCTTGATGCCCAGCACGGCCTGGTAGATCGTCGGCGCCAAGGCTCGTACCGTCGAGCTGAGCTGCGGTGCCTGACGGGCCACATAGAGCTTGAGGAAGTCGTACCAGCGGTCAAACGTGGCCGGGTCCAGCGAGTCGATGTGGTTGCCGTTGGTGAACGTGAACCACTTGCGCCGCGTGCCGGTGAAGTGCGAGGCGAGGTCGGCGCAGTGGCCTCCAGTCTGCTCGTCGGTCCACTGGCAGGCCAGGTAGACCGGGACGTGGATCTTCTTGACGAAGGTGATCGGCGCGAGCGGATCGGACACCCCGGGGACGTAGTGAGCGTTGGCTCGGATCTTGGCGATCAGGTTGGCCGCCTCGCCGTGCAAAACCTGGTTGTGCTCGCAGGTCAGGTCGCCGCCCTGGATGCGGGCCAGCGCCCACGGCTGGCCGCCGGTGGCCGAGGCGGGCAGGGCGTCGTGGACGCGCTCCATGCCCCAGTTCAGCGCGAAGCCGGTGTTGAGCACGCCGCCGGGATAGAGCGTCGTGGCGGTGTTGTCGATCACCGAGAGGGGGGCGATCGCCGCCAGGTGGGGCGGGTTGGTCGCACCGACAAAGAGCTGGCTGATGGCCCCGTAGGAGATGCCCATCATCCCCACCTTGTGGTGCCTGACCCAGGGCTGGCGGGCCACGGTCTCGATCACGTCGTAGCCGTCCAGGCTCTGGAGCGGCTCAAAGAAGTCATACGCGCCGCCCGAGCAGCCGGTCCCGCGCATGTTGACGTCCACGACCGCGAAGCCGAGCAGGTTGGCCACCTGGGCGATCCCGCTGTCAGGTCCGTGTACGGGGTCGGCGTAGCCATAGCCGGCGTACTCGACCAGCGTCGGGTACGGGCCTGGGCCCGCTGGGAGGTGAACGTCGTAGGCGAGCTGGGTTCCGTCGCGCGTGGTCAGATAGCCGTAGCCTGAGCTCGCGAGCTTCTGCCGGTAGCGCTGGGTGCCCAGGGGTGCGGGGCGAGTGCTGAACACCGTCAGGGCTCGCGATCGGCCGCCACCCTGGCGCACCCGATAGCCGCGCCCCGGGGTCACGAGGCGAAAGACCACGCCTCCGAGTGAGTCCGCCCGCAGCCGGGCGGCGATCTCGCCACGGGCATTGAGCAGGCTGACCGGCTGGCCGCCCTTCAGTCCGGTCGCGTAGACCTGGCCGGCGCTGCCGCGGGCGACCAGCTTGGCGCCCGCCACGCCGGTCGCGGCCGCCATCGTCGCCAGCGCGGCGAACAGCGCGAGGAGGACCCTCGCTCTAACGGCCAACCGTGCGCACGATCTCGCGGGCTCCGAGCGGGATCGCCGCCAGGGCCTCTCGGGCCGAGGAGAGGCCGGCCCGCAGCTCGGGGTCCCCGACTTCCACCGGAAGCATCGAATCATGGAGCCCGAAGATGGTTTGATCGGCCTGGGCGGCCGCAAACGCGGCCCGGTCGATCAGAGTCTGCGCCGATTGTGACTGCGGGCCCGACGTCGGCGTGTCGAAGCTGCGGCCGGACAGACCCGACCGCGTGGCGAACTCGCGGTGGGTGCGCTTGGCGCGGCCGTAGGCGAGCTGGGCGGGGCGAAACAACCGCTCCTCGAGCGCATCGGCGGCGATCTCGTCCAGCGCCTCGTAGGCCGCTTCGAGCGCCGACAGCGAGACGGCTATCTGCTCAACGGCGATGCCCAGGTCGGTCAGGACCTTCTGCCGTCCCTCGATGGTCGTGTACGTCATTGCTGAGCCAGCTTATTGCCCAGGGGGCCCCGGCGGCGTCCCGGCACCGAACAGGGTCAGGAAGTAAACCGCCTCGGATCGCGGCCCATCGATCTCAATGAGGCCCTGCGCAAGCGCCGCCTCGAGCGCCCGGCCGTGCCACAGGAGCCCGGTCAGGGTGGCCGGATCGGTGGTGATCGTGGTCATGGGCGACGCGAGCTCACCGCGCTCGATATCGAGTCCGGAGGCACCGACGTGTATCGCGAAGGCGTGCTCGCCAAGAAGGAGCTGGTAGCGGCGCTCGCCGTGGGCGGCGCCGGGTCCGACGAACATGGTCTTCAGGGCGATCGCCAGCGCGTCGGGACTCAGCGCGGTCGAAGCGGGCGGCAGCGGGACCCGGCTTCCCCAACGCCCCAGGGCCAGGAGCACCGGCTCGAGCTCGGCGCCGCGCGCTGTCAGCGCGTAGACGCGCGCGGCGGCGGGAGGCGGGAGCTTGCGGCGCGTGACCAGTCCCGCGCCCTCGAGCTCACGCAGACGCTGGGCGAGCACGTCGGTGCTGACTCCCGGCAGCCCGGCCCGGAGATCGGTGAAGCGCTTGGGTCCGAGCACGAGTTCGCGCACGATCAGCAGGGCCCAGCGCTCGCCGGCCAGATCAAGGGCCCGGGCGATGCCGCAGGAATCTCCGTAGGTGCGTCGGTCTGGCATCTCGACATGCAGTCTAGTTGGAAAGTCAAACTATATGATACGGTTTTCCAACCAGCGCAGGCCACACACCGACGAGAGGAGCCTCATCGATGAGCCGCCGTGATAGTTACCCGCCCGGAGTCCCTTGCTTCGTCGAGACTCTGACGCCCGACCCCAACGCCGCCCAGCGTTTCTACGCCGGGATCTTCGGCTGGGAGTTCGCCGGCTCGGGGCCACTGCCGGGACCGGGGCCGGCCGAGTACTTCATCGCTCGCCACGACGGACACGACGTAGCCGGCCTCGCTCTCCTGCCCCCCGAGCCGATCGCGCCGCCCCCGCCCGCGTGGGACACCCATGTCTCGGTGGCCGACCTCGACGAGGCGGCGGCCCGCGCCGTGGCCGCCGGCGGGTCCCTGCGTCTGGCGCCCTTCGACGCCCTCCCGGCCGGCCGGCTCGCGGTGGTGGCGGACCCCGCCGGGGCGGTCTTCTGCCTCTGGGAGGCGGGCTCCCGCCCCGGTGCCGCGCTCGTCAACGAGCCCTCGGCGTGGGCGATGAGCCTGCTCAGCACCGACGACCCCGAGGGTGCGCAGGTCTTCTACGGCGAGCTGTTCGGCTGGCGTGCGGAGGGCTTCGAGGCTGGTCCAGGGATCGAGATGTGGCTGTGGCGCCTCCCGGGCTATGTAGGCGGCGAACCGCACCAGCCGGTCCCCCGCGATGTCGTGGCGGCGATGGCCCGGCTCGACGCCTCCGCCGAGGCTCCGGGACCACATTGGAGCGTCGACTTCTGGATCGCCGACGCGGACGCCGCCGCCGATACTGCCCCCGGACTCGGGGGGAGCGTGCTGGCGGCGCCGTTCGAAGTCGCCGGGTTCAGGCGGACGGTTCTGGCTGATCCGCAGGGAGCGGTGTTCTCGGCGAGCCAGCTGCTGCTCCCGGCGTGATCGCGGCCCCGGGACGCCGCGAGTCCGAGTAGCGCCAGCACAGGCCGGCGGTCACTGCCGAGACGACCAAGACCGCCGGCCACGAGCCGATCGCCGCCCCGAGAACATGCGACGCGGCGAACGCTCCAAGCCCGGCCATGGTCAGGGCCGCCGCGGTACGCCGCCCGTCGCGGTGCAGCCAGACGGCGAGGCAGGACAGTCCAAACCCGGCGAGCACGACGCCGCCGAGCGGACGCGAACCGCTGGCCACCGCGACACCGAAGCCGCCGATCAGCCCCGCCGCGGCCAGCGGGGCGGTGGGTGTCGCGGTCAGCCATCCGGTCGGGCGCGTGGAACTGGTTGACATGGGCAGGATCATCCCAGAGCCGAGTTGCGCTCACAGCGACGCCACCGTCCAATAGGAGGAGAGATGGGCTTTGACCAGTACCACGAACCGCCCGAGGAGCTTCCGCCCGCCGCGCGCACGTTCGCGCGCCTGTGCGCATCTCTGACCGAGGAGGCCGAGGCGATCGGCTGGTATGAGCAGCGTCTCGCGGTCGAGACCGATCCGGAGGCGATCGCCGTCATGCGCGATGCCCAGGGAGAGGAGTTCAAGCACTTCAGCATGGACCTCGAGTTCCTGCTGCGCCGGACTCCGACCTGGCGCGAGATCGCCGCGGGGGTCCTGTTCCGCAGTGGCGGCATCGTCGAGCACGGAGAGGCGGCTGAGGCACAGGCCGGCGAGGACGACGATGACGCTGACTCCGGACCGCCCGCCGGCGGGTACGACGACGACGGCAGCGGCTCGTTGGGCATCGGCGGCCTCCGGGTGGTGACCGGATGAGCAACCACCTGCTGCGCCCGCATGCGCCCATCAGTGACTCGAACTGGACGCTCCTGGATGGTGAGGCGCGCGAGCGCCTCACCGCCGCCCTGGCCGGGCGCAAGCTGGTCGACTTCTCCGGTCCGCGGGGCTGGGAGTTCTCGGCCACCAACCTGGGTCGGGTGCAAGCGATCGCCGGTGCTCCCGCCGAGGGGGTGACGGGGCTCCAGCGCCGCGTGCTGCCCCTGGTCGAGCTCCGCGCCGAGTTCGAGGTCTCCCGGGCCGAGCTGCGCGACGACGATCGCGGCGCCCTGGACGCCGATCTTTCGTCGCTGGACGATGCCGCGCAGCGGATCGCCGTGGCCGAGAATCGGACGATCTTCCACGGTTGGCCCGAGGCCGCCATCAGCGGGATCGCCGAGGTCTCCCCGCACGACGGGTTTGCGCTCGGTGACGTGCCGGATCAGTATCCCCAGCCGGTGGCGGGTGCCGTTCAGCGGCTCCTGCGCAACGGCGTCGCTGGGCCGTACGCGATGGCGCTCGGAGGCGAGGAATATCAGCGCGTGGTCGAGACCGCCGAGCGCGGTGGCTACCCGCTGTTCGACCACCTGGGCCAGATCCTGGGCGGCCCGATCGTCTGGGCCCCCGGGGTGGATGGCGCCGTTGTGCTCAGCTTGCGCGGACAGGACTTCCGGTTCGAATCCGGGCAGGACATCTCGATCGGCTATCTCGAGCACGACCGCGAGGCGGTCCGGTTCTATCTGGAGGAGAGCTTCAGCTTCGTCGTGGCAACTCCGGAGGCGGCCGTCGCGCTGAGCGCCGGGGCAACGCCTCCTCGGGCTCGGACTAAGCGAGGTCGCGCCAGCTGAACTGCGGGTTGTACCCAAGCCCCCGTCGCGCCTTGGCGATGTCGAGCAGGGTGTCGTGGCCCGAGACGCTGTCAGCCACAGGGACGCCTGGGTAGACCTCCCCCATCAGCTCGCGGCTCGGGCGCTCCATGACGGTGTCGGCAGCGGCGATGATGAAGCTGTCGGCGCCGTCGATGTCGGCCACCAGCGCGCAGCGCACGCTCTCGGCGACGTGGCTCTCGTCCACGTACCCCCACAGGTTCCACTTGCGCAGGTGCGGATCCGCCTGGAAGCCGGCGAAGCGCTCGTAGTCCTCGCGCACCATCACGTTGGAAAAGCGCAGCCCGATGATCGGGATCCCGCTCCAGCGGTGAAACTGCCGAGCGAGCTCCTCCCCCACCACCTTGGAGAGCGCGTAGCTCGTCTCCGGGTACATGTGGGACTCGTCGACGGGCGCGTAAGCGGGCTGGCGCCGCTCGAACGGCAGCCCCAGTGTCGTCTCGCTCGAGGCCCAGACCACGCGCTCCAGGCCCAACCGTTGCGCGGCCGCGAACACGGCGTAAGTGCTGTTGGCGTTGACGTCGAAGATGTGGGCAGCCGTGCCGTGCGCGGGCGAGGGGATCGCCGCCAGATGCACCACGGCCTCGATCCCAGGCAACGTGTCGCCGCCGCTCAGCGCCTCCAACGCCTGACCGAAGTCAGTCACGTCGGCGCGCAGGAAGGGGATCGGGGCTTCGGGGGAATAGGACTCTGGGGAAGGGACGAGATCGATGTTGAGGACCTCGTGCCCGTGTTCGACGAGGTCGCGGACGACGACGCGCCCGGCTTTGCCACTGCCTCCGGTGACGGCGATCTTGGTCATGG
>JBOGYN010000675.1:0-7765 GCA_050696855.1 Solirubrobacteraceae bacterium
CCGACAGCGTGCTCAACGCTGTCGCGCGCGCGCTGCGGCTCGACGACGCAGAACGCCTGCACCTCTTCGACCTCGCGCGACCGCAGTCGGCAACACGGCTGGCACCGTCGCCCGGCACGATCCGCCCGAGCGTGCAGCGGACTCTCGACGCGTTCACGGGCGGCATGGCGCTCGTGCGCAACCGACGCTGGGACTACCTCGCGGCCAACGCGCTCGCCCGCGCGGTGTACGCCGACATTTTTGACGGCCGGCTCGACCCACCAAACCAGGTCCGGTACGTGTTCCTCGACGAACGCGCCCGGAGCTTCTTCGACGACTGGCCGGCCGTCGCGCACGACACCGCCCGCATCCTGCGCTCTGAAGCGGGACGAGACCCCCACGACGCCGAGACCGCCACCCTCATCGAGGAGCTATCGCAGATCAGCGCCGAGTTCAGAGACGTCTGGGCACAGCACGACGTCCGTCTTCCCGCAGCAGGCCTGCACCGCTTCCACCACCCGCTGGTTGGCCAGCTCGATCTCGTCTTCGAGGCCGCAGCGCTGCGAGCGGACCCCGGCCTAACGCTCCTGCTCGCCACCGGGGCGCCGGGGACGCCGACTGAGACGTCACTGCGCCAGCTCACGGCGGTGACCTCTCCTCGCGGCGGCTCGGCGTGACGGTGTCGGCGTCCCGCGTCGGCCGCCCGGCCGCGCTCAGCTGGTGCCGCGCCTCGCGTGCCATCGCCCTACCGCTTCTGGGGGCGAAAGCGCACCTAGGACACGTCGGCCTGACTGCTGGCTCGAGGCAATCGGAGCAGCCGGCGAGGTGCCTCGCCTGACAGCGAAGCAGGTCACGGTCGACCCAGGACGCCCTCCCTGCTCGTCGCCAATCTCGCAACCGCCGGCGGCCCCGGCTGGGCTCGAGTCGTGAGCGAGTCATCGGCCGCCCTGCTATGCCGCGGTTGCGAGAGTCGTCGAAGTGCTTGCTGGCGCCCCGATCCGCGGCGGCTTGCAAGGGCACGTCGCTGTCGCTCCCACGGCTGAGCAGTCACCGGCGGCGACGTCGTGCCCGACGACGGCGGCTGTGCGACGGTCGGGCAGAGTGGTGCGGGTCGTACGACCGGAGGTGTCGACGGAAAGCGCGAGCAGTCGCTGCTGGCGGCTTGCTCATGGATGCTGTCCCAGGAATCTGATGTCGATCCGGCGAGGGTCCCAGAGGCGACTGGGGCGCCCATCCGCCGTCATCGCGGGCGCGACCGTGACCGACTGGACGGTGTCGGTGATCAGTCGTCGCCAGGCCGCTAAGCGCTTCGCGGGTTCGCGGAGCTTGTCGATCTCGTCAGGATCGATGAGCTTGCTCTCGCTGCCGTCGCCGAGTCGGACCCGGACGGTGTGCGCGGCATCGAGGGCGTCGGTCAGTTTCTCCAGGGTCTCCTGGCTCGCGGGTCGGCCCAACAATCCGAGCTCGCCGAGCTGGCGGATCGTGTCATCGAGACCCTTGTTGGCGCGTTCGATCGCCTCATCCGCCGCGCGGATCTGCTGCTTGCGCGACCGGGGTCCGTGCGCGTCGGCCGTGGCCGAGTACGCCCGGAGGGCGTCCAGCACGATCTCCTCGACGCGGTCGGCCTTGACCGCCGCTCGCCGCTGACACGGGTTGGCGCTTGTGTCGCCGCAGCGGTAGTTGCCGCTGGAGCTGTTGATCACCATCCGCGATCCGCACGTGCCGCAGCGCAGCACTCCCAAGCGCGCCAGCAGCCGCTCTGACTTGGCTTGGCGCCCGCGCGAGACCGTCCGGCGCTGCACGCGCTGGAACAGGGCGCGATCGGTGATGATCGGCTCGTGCGCGCGCGTGTTGTGCAGCTCGCCGAAGTGGATCTCGCCGAGGTACATCCGCGAGCGCAGCATCGACGCCACGCCGGCGACCGACCGCTCGATCCCGTGCTCGAGCAGGAACTTCTGCAGCTCGACGATCGTGGCGCCCCGGTCGCGCCGCTGGAAGACCTCGCGCACGAGCGGCGCCAGCTCGGTCACGACCGCAAGCACACTGTCCTCGCCGCGCACGTACCCGGGCACGATCCGCGAGTTCGGCAGCACCCCGCGTGCCACCGCGCGCGCCTGCGCGGCCGTCACCTTCTCGCCGGTCACCTCGGCGAAGTACTGGAACACCGCGCCCATCATGTTCGTCGAGAGCCGGGTGGCGGCGGTTCCGTTGGTCAGCTTGCCGTGGTCCAGCGCGAAGATCTCGCCGCCGGCCTGCTCGACGCGCTCGATCACCTCGAGCTGCACCTTCAGCGAGCGCACCAGCCGGTCGAAGTAGGCGACG
The DNA here is from genome assembly GCA_050696855.1 of Solirubrobacteraceae bacterium. GTDB lineage: Bacteria > Actinomycetota > Thermoleophilia > Solirubrobacterales > Solirubrobacteraceae > Palsa-465. The sequence goes on from JBOGYN010000675.1 coordinate 2,302, forward strand.
ACGATGTGGTCGGCTTGCTTGGCCTCGACCATCTCGACGGCCCTGAGCAGGCCGGGGCGCTTGGCGAGCGGGCGCTTGCCCGAGACGTCGATCTCGGGGAAGTGAGCGACGAACCGCTCGCGGCGCTTGCGCGCCCAGCGCTTCGCGCTGTCGAGCTGCACGTCGGGGGAGTGGAAGTGCTCCTCGAGGCGGTCGCCCTGGGCGCTGACGCGTACGACAGCTACGGCGCGGGGCTTGCTGGTCACTGCGGGCTCCTCTCGGTCGGCGGACACGCTACGCCCTTTATCGGTGTTAGACCCGGCGACGATGATGATGATGTGTCTCAACGCACGAACGGTGACCTGGCCGCCGGATCGCTGCTTGCTGAGTTGTCTTCCGCGGCAGTAACGAGGCGGCGCATGAGGTCCGCCGCGTGGAGGTCGTCTAGTCCCTGTTCTCGCGTCAGCGAGAGCCAGGTGTGGAAGGCGAGCGCGTGGCCGGTCGCTGCCGCCGTGCGGTTGCGGGCCCGCCCTCGGGTTCGCCGGCCGGTTATGAGCGTGTCGCGGGCGGCCGCGAGGTAGCCGCGGAAGTCGCTGAACAGCTCTTTGACGATCGCCATCGTGTCCTCGTCGCGGTAGAGGTTCTCCATCATCTGCTGGTTGCCGCGGTAGTAGCCATACAGCTCGGCCAAAGCGGTCTTGAGGCGCTCGTCCGGGTCGGCAATCGCCGCCCAGGCGTTGAGGTCAGGCGGCGGGTTCAGACCCATCCAGTGAGCGGTGCAGGCCCTGAACAGGGAGGACTCGTCGGGGAAGTGCCGATACACGGTCGAGCGTCGCACCCCAGCCCGCTCGGCTACCGCGCTGATCGACGTGCGTGCGGGCCCGACCGTCCCGTGCAGCTCGACCGTGCTCTCGGTAATCCGCAGCCGCGTCTGCGCCTCGGACTCGGCGCGACGGCGCTTGCGGTAAGGACGCTTTTCATTTGCCATAGCTGTCCATTGAATCTTGACACGACCGCCGGACTATGTTAAAAGATTCCGCGCGACAGCACCGTCTACTGAAAGTGAGTAAGAGATGGAGACGACGAGCGTCAAAGTGGTGAGACCCAGCGACGGCAAGGCGGGCTTTTTGGGCAGCATCGGCGTGCGGTTCATGATCGACGGATCCGAAGCCGGCGATCGGTTCTCGCTGATCGAGCACCCGATGTCGGCGCGGGCGCTCGCCGCGCCGCTTCACCGCCACACCCGCGAAGACGAATACAGCTTCGTGCTCCAGGGACGGATGGGAGCGTTGCTCGGCGACGAGGTCGTGACCGCCAGCCCCGGGGAGCTGGTGTTCAAGCCGCGCGGCCAGTGGCACACGTTCTGGAACGCAGGCGATGAGCCCTGCCGGATCTTGGAGATCATTTCGCCCGCCGGCTTCGAGCAGTTCTTCGCCGAGCTGGTCGATCTCGGCGGCATGACACAGGCCGAGCCGCAGACGCTCGCGGAGCTGAGCGCACGCTACGAGCTCGAGATGGACCCCACCAGCGTCCCCGGCCTGGTCGAGCGGTTCGACCTGCGGTTCCCCGGCGAGCCGATCTAACGACCGAATGGCTCGCATCAAGACCGTCTCGGAGTCCGAGGCCACCGGTCTCCGGCGCGTGTTGGTATGGCAAACCAAACGCCAGTACGGCTACCTGCCGGGAATCGTCAAGGTCCTGATGCCCGACCTCTCGCTCGCGTGGCGGGCGAGCGGGGTCTACAACCGCCTGCAGCTGCGGAATTCTCGACCGCTTGGCGCACATACGAACTCGACCACAAGACGAGCGCCCTGCTCGAATACGCCGAGAAGCTCACCCAGACCCCGAGCCAGATCCAAGATGGCGATATCGACGCGTTGCGCGGCGCCGGCTGGAACGAAGACGCGATCTATCAGGCGACCGCCCTGACCTCGTTCTTCAACTTCAGCGGCCGCATGGAAGCCGCCTCCGGACTGCCCCCGGACGAGATCCCAGACGGAGCCACACCCCCCGAGGCCCGACCCGGCTAGACGGGGCGGTATCTTCCTGCGATGCAGCTCGGCGGCGTCGGTGCTTACCGGCCGGAGCGCAGAGACGCGCATAGCCGGCAGGGCATGTCTTGTGCTCCTTCCCTCCCGTGGGCGGCAAGCGCAACTCGTTGGCTAGGCGCCGGTTTTCACGGAGGGTGAGCGAGGGGACTCGAACCCCCGACCGCCTGGACCACAACCAGGAGCTCTACCAACTGAGCTACGCCCACCGCGCGGACCTTGAATCTACCAGCGGTCACCCCAATGGGTGCGCCTCAGCGCGGCCACTGCGACGCCAATGCGACCGCCGCCGCCCAATCATCACGTCGCGCGGCACGCTCGGAGGGGGGCAGCGAAGGGTCGGCGACTCGATCCACCGCCACCTCGGGAAGTTCCTCGGCGCTGCGCCAAAAGCCGGCCGCGAGTCCCGCCATCATGGCGGCGCCGATCACCGTCGCCTCGCCGCGCGCGGCGCGTTGTACCCGGACGTTGGCGAGATCGGCGAGCCGCTGCGCGATCCAGTCCGAGCGAGACATTCCACCGTCGAGCAGCAGGCTAGAGATGGGCATGACGACGCTGATCGCCGCGAGGGCATCGGCCACCTGGTGCAGCACACCGTCGACCACGGCGCGGGCGACCTGGGCTCGCGTGGTGGAACGGCTGAGTCCGACCAGGGCGGCGCGCACCGCGGGATCCCAGCCCGGGGTGCCGAGACCCTGGAGAGCGGGTACGCAGGCGACGGAACCGTCCTCCGGGCCGGCCGCGCTCAACAGTCCATCGAGCTCCGGCCCCGCGGGTAACACGCCGAGCCCCGCGAACCAGTCCAGCGCCGCACCGGCCACCGGGACGAAACCCTCGAGCGCGTAGCTCGTCTCCCCACGCCATCGCCAAGCGCACGAGGCGAGCACCCCGGGGGGCGGCGAGGGAAGGGCGGCGCCGGCCTGGGCGAGGATGAACGCCCCCGTGCCGAGCGTCACCTTGGCCGCTCCCGGCTCCCGGCAGCCGAGGCCGAACAGCGAAGCCTGCTGGTCTCCGAGGACGCCCGTGACGCGAACCCCCGTCGCCCCCACCGATGACGGCACCAGTGCCCCGATCGCGTCGGAATCGACGATCGGCGGCAGCAGCGCCCGCGGCACTCCGAACAGGTCCAGGAGCTCGTCGTCCCAATCATCGCTGCCCAGTGGGCAGAGCAGCGTCCGGCCCGCGTTGCCGGCCTCGCAGGCCTGAACTCCCGTGAGATGGCAAAGCAGCCAGGCGCCCACGTCGGTGTACACCAGCTCGCCCGCGTCGGCCGCCGTGCGTGCGCCGCTCACCCTGTCAAGCAGCCAGCTCACCTTCGTGGCCGGGAAGGTCGCATCCAGCTCGAGTCCCGTGCGCGCGCGCACCAACGGCGCATGCCCGGCCGCGGACAGCGCCGCGCAGCGGTCAGCGGTACGGCGATCCTGCCAGACGATCGCCGGGTAGATCGGCCGCCCGGACGCGCGCTCGGAGACGATGAAGGTCTCGGTCTGGTTAGCGATGCCCAGCGCGACCACGTCGGCTGACGCGGCCCCAGCCGCGGCCAGCGCGCCGGCAATCGCCGACGACATCGACGCCGCGAGCTCGCGGGGATCCTGCTCCACCAGGCCGGGCCCGGGAAAGGACGTACCGACCTTCACGGTGGCCGCGCCCCGCTCGATCAGCTCGTGGTCAAGCGCCAGGCAGCGAGTGCTCGATGTGCCCTGGTCGAGACCGAGGACGAGCTTGGTCACCGCTGAGCCCGGAGCGGTGAGAGCTCGGCGGCCAGCGCCGCGCGGTAGGCGCCCAGCGCGCGCTCGTCGTCGGGCTCAGCCTCGCCCGCCCGTTCGGCCGCCACGCGCCGATGCCACGTCTCGATCTCGCTCTGAACCCGAGCTGCGTCCCAACCGAGCACGTCGCCCAACAGGGCGGCCGCCGGCGCTGCGGCCACCACGCCACGATCGCCACTGGTGACAGCCAACCGGGTACGACGCGCAAGGATGTCCTCAAGACGCAGCGCACCCTCGTGGGTGGCCGCGTACACGACCTCGGCGGCGAGGTGCCCCTCGCCGCCGTCCAGAGGCTCGGCCAGCTCCCGGCGCGCCTCAATCAGGGTCACCAGGTCGCGGACCCGGTCCCCGTAGCGGTGCAGCAGCCGTTCGATGGTCTCGACGGTCACTCCCGCCCGCGCCGCGAGCACGCTGCGCTCGGCACGCGCGGCCGCGAAGCCATCGGCGCCGACGAGCGGCACGCCAGCGGTAGGTGAGCGCGGTACGCCCGCGAAGTCGCGAGTCGCCACATCGATCAGATCCGCGGCCATCACCCGGTAGGTCGTGTACTTGCCGCCGGCGATCGTCGTCAGACCGGGTACGGGGGTCTCCACGACGTGACGGCGGCTGAGTCGCGTCGTATCCGGCGCCGCCGCTGGGCCGACGAGTGGGCGCAGCCCCGCGAATACCCCGCGAACGTCCGCTCGGGTGAGCGGCTGCGCGAGCAGCGAGTTGACTTTCGTCAGCAGGTAGTCGACGTCGGCTCCGCTGGCTACGGGCTGATCCGGCCCGTGTGTCCACGGTGTGTCAGTGTCCCCGATCAACCAGCCGGCCTCGATCGGGATCACGAACAGGACGCTCTTCTCCGTACGTGCCAGGACTCCGGTCGACATCGGGATCCGGTTGCCGGCGACCACGAGGTGGATGCCCTTCGAGGGCCGGATCACCGTCGCTGAGTCGATCCCCGCCGCCGCGCGCAGCCGGTCAGTCCAGGCGCCGACGGCCAGCGCGACGTGCCGCGCGGGGATCGTGAAGCTCGCGCCGGTCTCCTCGTCGAGCACCTCGGCCCCGGTGATCCGCCCCCCCTCGCGCACCAGACCGTGAACCCGCGCGCGCGTCGCCACGTGCGCGCCCCGGGTGGCAGCGGTACGGGCGACGGCGACGACCATCCGGGCGTCATCCTCGGCCGCGTCGAAGAACTGCACGGCGCCGACGAGCCCGTCTCCGCGCAGGGCGGACGCCTCGGCCAGCGCCCCGCGCCGGGTCAGATGGCGGTGGCGCGGCACCGAGCGGGCGCCACCCAGGGTGTCGTAGAGCGCCAGCCCGGCGCCGAGGTAGAGACGCTCCCAGCCGCGCCGGCGCAACGGCCACACAAACGGCACCGGGCGGACCAGGTGCGGCGCCAACCGAGTCAGCAACAGCTCGCGCTCGCGCAGTGCCTCGCGCACGAGTCCGAGATCGCCCATCTCGAGGTAACGCAGACCACCGTGAATCAGCTTGCTCGACTTGCTCGACGTGCCCGACGCCAGGTCCTTTGCCTCAACCAGCCCCACCGCGAGCCCGCGCGCCGCCGCGTCGAGCGCCGCTCCGGCGCCGGTAATGCCGCCCCCGACGACGAGCAGGTCAAGCCCACCCGCAGCCATCGCGGCCAGAGCCCGGCGCCGCGCCGGCGCATCCAGGACTCCGCTGGAG
>JBOGYN010000676.1:0-5729 GCA_050696855.1 Solirubrobacteraceae bacterium
CGTGGCCGACCGGATCGCCCGCTTCGCTGACTTCTTCTCGTTCGGTACCAACGACCTGACCCAGACGGCGCTCGGCTTCTCGCGCGACGACGTCGAGTCCAAGTTCGTACCCACCTACCTGGAGCGCAAGATCATCGATCGCAGCCCGTTTGAGACGATCGACAAGCCGGGTGTGGGCTGGTTGGTCCGCCTCGGCGCCTGGGTGGGCCGCGAAGCCCACCCGGGGCTCAAGCTCGGGATCTGCGGCGAGCACGGCGGTGACCCCGACTCGATCACCTTCTTTCACGAGGCGGGGCTCGACTACGTCTCCTGTTCCCCCTTCCGGGTGCCGATCGCTCGCATCGCTGCCGCGCAGGCGGCGATCGCCCACCCGCGCGGAGGCTGGTGAGCCAGCGGCCTGGGCCCTGACACCACCCCGAGCAGATCGGTAGCGTGCCGGACAGGCCATGCTCGCCGCGTTTGCCAAAGCCATCAACCCCGACGACCCCCTCAGCGGGCTCGAGGTCGGCGAACGTCCCGAGCCCGAGGCGCAGGACGGCTGGACGACGGTCACGGTCAAGGCGGCGGCGCTCAACCACCACGATCTATGGTCGCTACGGGGCGTCGGGCTGAGCGAGGACAAGCTGCCGATGATCCTCGGCTGCGATGCCGCGGGACTCGACGAGGACGGCAACGAGGTCGTGATCCACGCCGTCATCACCAACGACAGCTGGCGCGGCGACGAGACGCTCGACCCGCGACGCTCGCTGCTCTCCGAGCGACATCCCGGCACGCTGGCCCAGCGCGTCGCGGTCCCGAAGCGAAACGTTCTCCCCAAGCCGCCGGAATTGTCATTTGAGCACGCCGCCTGCCTGCCCACGGCCTGGCTGACCGCCTACCGGATGCTGTTCACGCGGGGTGGCGTGACCCCCGGCATGACCGTGCTCGTCCAGGGGGCGGCCGGCGGGGTGGCGACCGCGCTGACCGTGCTCGGCAGTGCCGCCGGCGCCCGCGTGTGGGTGACCAGCCGCTCAGAGGCAAAGCGCGACGAGGCGCTCAAGCTCGGTGCCGCCCAGGCGTTTGAGTCTGGGGCGCGGCTTCCCGAGCGCGTCGATGCCGTGATGGAAACGGTCGGTCAGGCTACCTGGGGGCACTCGATCCGCTCGCTCAAGCCGGGCGGAACCCTGGTCGTCACCGGGGCCACCTCGGGCGACGCCCCGCCGGCCGAGCTGACCCGCGTGTTCTTCCTGCAGCTCTCGGTGGTCGGCTCGACGATGGGCACCCGGGACGAGCTCGAGCGGCTGATCCGTTTCTGCCTGGAGCGCGACGTCCAGCCCACGATCAGCGCCACGATGCCCCTCGCCGATGCCCGCGAGGGTTTCCGCGCCATGCTCGAGGGCGACGTGGTCGGCAAAGTCGTCTTTACGGCTTAGCGCTCCCCGCCGCGGCGACGGCTTAGAAGACGATCAGGACCCGGCCGCGCAGGCCGCCGGCGTCCATCACCGTCAGCGCTTCGCCGGCCCGCTCGGGCGGGTACTCGGCCACGACGCGCAGCTTGAGCTTGCCCGCCGAGGCCAGCTCCCGCAGCTGCTCCAGCCAATCGGTGCGCTCCAGCACCTCGCGCACCCAGACCGGGCGGATCTCGATCCCGCGCTCCGTCTCGGAGTCATCCCAGCCGCGTACCACCGCGACCTGGCCACCGTCGCGGACCGCCGGGAAGGCGGCCCGACCGAGCAGCGCGGTGTCGAAGTGTGCGGGCACTCCGTCGGGCTCGATCTCGCGGACCGCCGCCACCAGCCCGTCGCCGCGGTCAACGACGACATCGGCCCCAAACCCTCGGACCAGTTCGGCGTCCTGCGGCTTGGCGTCGGCGATCACTCTCAGCCCCTGCCCCTTGGCGAGCGGGATCACGTAGCTGGCCAGCAGCCCGGCGCCGCCTGAGACGAGCAGCGTCTCACCCTCTTCGAGACCGAGCAGGTCGAGTCCGCGCAGCGCCGTGAGGCCGTTCATGGGCAGAGTGGCCGCCGCTTGCAGGCTGGCGCCGTCGGGTACCGGCACCACGGACGCGGCTGGGACGACCAGCAGTTCGGCCTGGGCTCCGCCCTCGGGCCGGCGCGGGGCGACCGCCGCCATGACCCGATCGCCCACCGCGAGCCGGTCGACGTCGGGACCCACGGACTCGATCGTCCCGGCGGCGTCCATGCCCGGCGTCCAGGGCGCGGGCAGACTCCCGCCGCCCATCCGGCGCAGACCGATATCGGTCGGGTTCACGGCGGCGGCGCGAACCGAGATCCTGACTTCCCCCGGGCCCGCGGCGCGGACCTCGCGATCCACGACCGTCAGGACCTCGGGGCCTCCCGGCTCAGTGATACCGACGGCACGCATGCCGGCTCAGGCTAGCGTCCCGACCTCGGCTTGGCCGTTCCCGCGGCCGCCTCGGTCTCGAGGTCGAGCTCGGTCCGCACCCCGAGCTCGTTCAGGGTCTGGTTGGCGGCGGTCAGGCTCTCGCTCCCGGTCACCGCCCGGGCCAGCCGCCCGGCCGTGGCATAGGTGATTTCGACATCGAGGTAAAAGGTGCTCGCCGCCACCGTCGAGAGCTCGAACGAGCGCTCCCCTCCGCGGATCGTGACCTCGCCGCGGACGCCGCGGAAGGCCCGGACCGCCTGGGCGCTGGCCTCGGTGGGGACGAGCTCCATCGCCGCCTCCAGGCGCTCCGCGACGGGGACGGTCAGTCCTCGCACCGCGCCCAGGCCGCCGGCTGCGGCGACCACGGCGAGCTGGGCGAGTACCTCCGCCACCGTCAGCTCGGCATCACAGCCGATCCCGAACACGCCCAGCAGGACGGGCACGTGCTCGGCGGCCAGTTGCCGGGCCGCGGCGAGCATGATCGCGTCACAGAGTGGGCTGCGCAGCCCGAGCTCATCGCCCTGGGCCAGTACGTCACCGCCGACGTCGACGAACACCAGCAGGTCGCTGTCTAGTCGTGCGCAGGCCGCCGCGAGCCCAGCCGCGATCGCCGCCGGACCGTCGTCGATCGTGACCAGCAGCGTCGGCCGGTCGAGGAAGGCGGCCATCCGCGACTCCGCGAAATACACGTCGCGATCGCGCACACGGGTGCGCGGTCCGGCGAGCAGCACGCCCGGGGCGAGCGGCTCGGCGCCCTCGATCTCCGCCGCGCAGCGCGGGCCGGGCACCGGATCGATCGGCCGCCGCTCCCAGCTCAGCCCGCCGACGAGGGGCTCAGAGCCGTCATAGATGCGTGCGAACTCGGCGCTGGCCAGCGCTCCCACCACGTCCCCGCCGCCGCCCATCCCGATCACGAGCGGACGGCGCGCAGCGCGCAGGATCACCTCGGCGTCAAACATCGTCAAACACCGTCGGCTCCCGGGGCGCCGATCACCAGCGAGGCATGCAGCTCCCCCTCGATATCGGCGATCCAGCGGCAGCGCCCGGCCCGCAGCACGGTCTTCTCGCCCGCCTGAGCCGGGGTGCGGTACTCGAGCTCGACATCGATCCCGACGGGCTCGGGGGACGCGAGCAGCTCCTCCTCCAGGGGCTGCCAGTAGGCGGCGTTGTTGACATGATCGGCGATGTCACACTCGGTCAGCCGAAATATCCACACGCTCCGTTCGGCGTCCTTCAGCGGCGGCCCGTGACGCAGGCGCGCGCTGACCCGTCGCTCGGTCACGGTGCCCCCGTAGGTGGCAATTTCAGCTTCGGTCAGCGGCACCGGCCGCCAGCTTTGCGGCGCGAGATGCACCCACAGCGAGACCGCCTCGACCAGCGGGTCGGCCTCACCGGCGAGGACAACGTCGGTCCGCCGCTCGGCCCACATCCGCCCCAGCCCACTGCAAAACGTCGTCACGCCGAAGCGCTCGCCGAAGCGAGGCCAGCGTCGCACGCGGATCCGGGTGCGCCGCACCACCCAGACCGCGGCCTGGGCGAGCCCGGCGTCGTCTACGTCGGCGTAGGCGATGTCCTGCAGCCAGCCGGCGATCGCGTCCAGGCGCATCCGCCCCGACGGGGCACAGTCAGCGAACCCGGGGCGGCGCTCCTGGCTAAACGCCCGGCCTCCGGGCAGCGGCGAGAGCAGCGCGTTGAACTGGTTCATCACAGCGAGTGGCTTGTGGGCTCAGCCGCGGCCGCGCTGCTCGGCCTCAGCCACCGCCCGCCACACCCGCTCGCCGTTGACCGGCATGTCAAGGTGGCGAACCCCGAGATGAGCCAAGGCGTCGATCACCGCGTTGTGCACGGCCGGCGTGGAGCCGATCGTCCCGGACTCGCCGATCCCCTTGGCGCCGAGCGGGTTCACCGGCGTCGGCGTCTCCATCCGCACGAGCTCGAAAAACGGAAACTCGGTCGCCGCCGGGATGCCGTAGCTGACGAAGTTGGCGTTGAGCGGGTTGCCGTCCTCGTCGTAGGCCATCTGCTCGTGCAGGGCCTGGGCGATCCCCGAAGCGACGCCACCGTGGATCTGACCGTCGGCGATCATCGGGTTGATGATCCGCCCGGCGTCGTCGACCGCGATCAGACGCTCGAGGGTCACCGCCCCGGTGTCGGCGTCGACCTCGACCACGGCCACGTGGGCGCCAAACGGAAACGTGGGGCGAGCCGACTCGAAGTCGACCGAGGCGGTCAGCTCTCCGAGGCGCCCGGCGGCATCCAGGGCGGCGGCGAGCTCCCCCCAGCCCAGCGCGGGCTCGGGCGCGCCGGCCACGTGGAAGCGCCCGGCCTGGAAGTCCAGCTCCATGTCTCGCGGATCGGCCTCGAGCTGCTCGGCGGCCAGCTCCTTGCCGCGCTCCACGACTTCAGTGGCCGCTTCGCGGGCGGCGACGCCGCCGATCTGGGTCGACTTGGAGCCGTAGGTACCGGCGCCGCGGGCCACTTGCGCGGTGTCGCCCTTGATCACGGTGACGCGTTCCACGGGCAGCCCGAGGTGCTGGGCGACCACCTGCGCGAAGGTCGTCTCGTGGCCCTGGCCATGCGAGAAGGACCCGGTCTTGAGGATCGCGTCGCCGGCGGCCGTGATCTCGACCTCGCCGTACTCCGATTCCGAACTGCCGTTGGTGACCTCGACGTATACGCTCAAACCGATCCCCAGCAGCCGCCGGTCGCCCGACGCGCGGCGGGCCGCCTGCTGGGAGCGAAGCTCGTCGTAGCCCGCGGTCTCGAGCGCGAGCTCGAGCGCCCGCCCGTAGTCGCCGCAGTCGTATTCGGCACCGGTGACCGTCGTGAACGGGAAGGCGTCGGCGGCAATGAGGTTACGGCGCCGGGTTTCGGCCGGGTCCAGTCCGAGCTGGCTCGCGAATTGGTCGATCGCGCGCTCCAGGAACTGGGTCGCCTCGGGGCGTCCGGCCCCCCGGTAGGCGCTGGTGGGCGACGTGTTGGTCAGCACCGAAGTGAACTCGACCTCGATTTTGGGGATCCGGTACACACCGCTGCTCATCAGTGCGGTCAGAGCCGGCAGCAGCGCCCCGACCCAGGCGTAGGCGCCGGACTCTTGGACCAGCCTCACCCGCAGGGCGTTGATGTGACCTTCGCGGTCGCCACCGATCTGGAACTCGACCGCCTGTCCGCGACCGTGGGCCATGGCGACCATGTTCTCGCTGCGCGTCTCGGTCCAACGGACTGTCTGTCCGGTGTTGCGGGCTAGCCAGGAGATGATCGTCTCCTCGGTCGAGAGGCCCTTACCACCGAAGCCGCCACCGACGTCGGGTGCGATCAGCCGCACCCGCTCGGGGTCCAGCCCC
>JBOGYN010000677.1:0-6065 GCA_050696855.1 Solirubrobacteraceae bacterium
ACCGGCGGGATGCTGCGCTGCGGCGCCTGCGCGGTCGAGTTCGACCTCCCCCGGGCCGGACGCGCCGCGGGCGGCGAGCCCCTTCAGCTTCGCCCGGTGCCGCTGCTGCAGTCCGGCGGCCTCCGGGTGGCGATAGCCGGATGACTCACGCGGCCGCCAATCCGGCGAGCCAGCAGGATGACTCGGGCGCTGCTCATTCGGGTGAGGCAGGATGCCGAAGGGGCAGCAAGCCCGAGGGCGAGCGGTGGCCAGCGTGAGCGCCGGGCTGGAGGCGATGGTCGCCGCGCGGCGCCGAGCCGAGTCGGTGGCCCGGATGCGGTCGCTCGCCGCCGGCTCCGGGCTCCCGCGCTCGAGCGACTCGGCCCCACCGGGCACCGAACGGTGCGACGTCTGCCGCGCCCCGATCCCCGACGATCACCGTCACATGCTGCACCTCGTAGACCGGCGGATCGTCTGTACCTGCGAACCGTGCTGGGCGTTGCACTCCGGCGACGCCGAGTACCGCCCCACCGGCATGCGCACGGTGTGGTTGGACGGATTCACCTGCCCCGACGAGACCTGGGCGGCGTTCGGGATCCCGATCGGCCTGGCCTTCTTCATGCGCAGCACGGTCACCAACTCCGTGGTCGCCTTCTACCCGAGCCCAGCCGGCGCCACCGAGTCTGAGCTCAGCCTCGAGGCGTGGGACGCGCTGGTCGCCGACAACCCGGTTCTGGAGCAGCTCGATACCGACGCCGAGGCCTTGGTCGTTAACCGGATGTCCTCCCCCGCCGAGTACGCGATCGTCCCGATCGACCAGTGCTACGCGCTCGTCGGCCTGATCAAGACCCGCTGGGAGGGGATCTCGGGCGGCCGGGCGATCGAGGAGGCCGTACCGCAGTTCTTCAGCGCCCTGCGCGAGCGGGCGGTCAGTGCCGCGGAGGCGCTGCGATGAGCATGCCGGTCGAGACCGCCGCCGTCCGCTCCGTGTCGCCTGAGCCCGAGTTCGCGATCACCGGGGTCGCCCATCAGGCCTTCGCCGCCACGCCGACGCTGGTCTTCGCCGCCGTCGCCAGCGACCTGAGCGGGGCCCAGATCCAGTCGATGGCGCTCAACGTCCAGGTCATGATCGACCCGGCCAAGCGCGGCTACGACGACGAGACCCGCGCGCGCCTGGCCGAGCTGTTCGGGCCCCCGGCGAGCTGGGCGCCCTCGACCTCCGGTTTGGCCTGGGCGCAGCTGGCCACCGGCGTGCCCGGCTTCGCCGGATCGACGACCTTCGCGATCGAGGTGCCCTGCACCTATGACCTCGAGGTCGCGGCCGCCAAGTACTTCTACGCGATCCCCGATGGCCAGGTGCCGTTGAGCTTTCACTTCAGCGGCAACGTGTTCTTCACCGCCTCGACCGGGGGTCTCCAGGTCGTGCCCGTGGCCTGGAGCAACACGGCCACATTCCGGATGCCGATCGCCGTCTGGCGGGCGATGATCGCCGAGCACTATCCGGGTGGCGGGTGGATCCGCATCGCTCAGGAGACGCTCGCCGCTCTGCACGACCGGCGCTCGGCGCGGGGGCTCCCGAGCTTTGACGCCTGCGTGGCCGAGCTGCTGCGGGACGCCGGTGAGACGGGTGGATCTCGGTGATTGAGCGGATTGATGAGGCCACGTCATCGCCGGACGGGCTTGAGGAACTCGTGTCCTCGCTGCTCTACGAGGGCTACGCGCTGTATCCCTACACGCCCGGGGCGACCAAGAACTCCACCCCGACGCCGTTCGGCATCGTCTACCCACCGGTTTACGCGGCCGAGTGCGCCGGGGCGTTTGCCCACGCTCGGCTCGAATGCCTGGCCATGCCCGGCCCCGGCGCAGTGCTGGACGCCACCCTGCACTACCTGAAGCCCAGCGGAGACGGGCACGAAGCGCACGCCCAGCGGATCGCGCTCGGCCCGGTTGCGCCCGGCGAGCGGGTCAGCGTCGAGTTTCCCGGCGGCCGCTTCACGTTGCGCTCGCAGCCGATGGCCGGCGTGCCCGGCGATCCTGGGCGGGAAGCGCTGCTCGTGCGCTCGTGTGTGCACAACACCGTGGCCGTGGACCCCGGGCTGGATCGGGCGGCCGTGCTGGCCGAGGCGCTGATCTCGACCCACGTGGTGGTTCGAGTGTCGAGCGGGCGCTTTATGTCGCCTCTGGTCGCCGGCCGCGAGAGCGCGAACATCTGGCCGGTCCTGGCCACACCGTCTGACGACGCAATCCTGGGAGCAGCGATCGTCCTCCCCGATCATCCCCAGATTTCCCCCGCGAGCCACGGCAACCTGTTCGACAACACCGAGATCGAAGAGGCGCTCGTCCTTCACGTCCACGCGCTGACCGACTCCGAGCGTGAGCAGGCCCAGCATGATCCGGTCGTGCGCGAGATGCTGAAACGCACCCTGGCCGTCAGCCAGCAGGAGATCATCGGCCTGCACAGCGGGCTGCGTCACGATCGCACCGGGGAGAGCGGCTGATGGCCGGAGGACCACGCGGGGTGGGCGGGACCGGATTTTCTCCGGGTGGCGCCAACGATGTCCCCGGCGAGGCCGAGATCACCGTCGACGGCGTGACCTTTGAGCGGGGCGGCAAGCTCGTACTGCGTCCCGGCACCGATCGCGACGTCTATGACCGGATGCTCGACGGCCGAACGGCGACGATCGAACGGATCTACCTCGACTACGACGACCGCGTCTACCTCGGGGTGACCGTCGACGACGACCCTGGCCAGGAGCTCATGCGAGACACCGGCCGTTACCTGTTCTTCTTTGTCAACGAGGTGGAGTTGCCATGAGTAGCCGGATGACACCCGGGGCCGCCAATCAGGCGAGCCCGGAAGGCGAGCGGCGGCCATCCGGGTGCGCCCAGCGGACCAAGCAGATCCTCGTGGCCGGCATCGGCAACGCCTGGCTGCGCGACGACGGCTTCGGGGGCGAGGTGGCCAAGGTCCTGACCGACCGCGAGCTCCCGGCTGGGGTGCACGTGGTCGACTTCGGCACCGGCGGCCTGGACCTCGCCTACGAGGTGATGCGCGGCTACGACGCCCTGATCCTGATCGACATCAGTCGTCAGGGCGGCCCGGCCGGGACGTTGTACGTGATGGAGGCCGACCAGGACGACATCGACGGTCAGATCGAAGACGGCCAGATGCTCGATCCCCACGGCATGGATCCGCAGACCGTGCTGCGCTTCGTCAAGTACGTGGGCGGCTGGCCGGGCCGGGTGTTCGTGGTCGCGTGCGAGCCCGAGGTGGTCGAGGACTTCGGGTTCGGACTCAGCGACCCGGTCGGGGCGGCGCTGGCCCGCGCGGCTGACGTCGTGCTCGAAACCGTGGCCGAGCTCCAGACCGGAGAGGACCCGGCCCCACCCGCCCATGCATGAGCTGTCGGTCGCCACCGCCGTCCTCGGCACTGCGCTCAAGCACGCGGACGGGCGCCGGGTGACGGTCGTGAGTGTTCGCGTCGGACGCCTGCGCCAGGTCGTCCCCGACTCACTGCGCTTTTACTTCGAGATCGTCGCTCGGGATAGCGATTGCGAGGACGCGGCGCTGGAACTGGTGGAGATCGAGGCCCGTCTGCGCTGCCGAGCCTGCGGGCAGGGTTGGTCTCCCGAGATGCCCGCTTTTCGCTGCCCAGATTGCGGCTCCGCCGACGTCAGCGTCGACGCCGGCGAGGAGCTCGAAGTTGACTACATCGAAGTCGAGGACAAGGAGCTCGCATGCACCGCACCAAGGTGAGGATCGTCGAGGACGCGCTGGACGCCAACAACACGATCGCCCGGGCCAACCGCGACGATTTCGACCGCGACCACGTGACCGTGCTGAACCTGATGTCCGCGCCCGGCGCGGGCAAGACGACGCTGCTCGAGCGGGCGATCGGCGAGCCGCTTGCAGGGATCCGCGCCGGGGTGCTCGAGGGCGACGTGCAGGGCTCGCTGGACGCCGACCGCCTGGCCAGCTTGCACATTCCCGTCACCCAGCTCAACACCGGCAACGGCTTCGGCGGCGAGTGCCATCTCGACGCCAACATGGTCCGCTCGGCGCTCGGCGATCTGCCGCTCTCAGAGCTCGACCTCCTGATCATCGAGAACGTCGGCAATCTGGTGTGCCCAGCCGAGTTCCGGGTCGGCGAGGACGCCCGGGCGATGGTCTGCTCGCTGACCGAAGGCGAGGACAAGCCGCTCAAGTACCCGCTGATGTTCCGGGCGTGTGAGCTGGTGGTGGTCAACAAGCTCGACCTCCTCCCCCACCTCGACTTCGATCTCGACAAGCTGCTCTACAACATCGACGTCGTCAACCCCGGTGTCACCACGCTCGTGACCAGCGCACGCACAGGGGAGGGAGTCGACGAGCTCCGCGACTGGTTGACCGAGCTCGCCCACCGGCGCGTCTCGGCCCCGGCAGCCGGAGCCGGATGAGTACCGCGCGCTCCGCTGCGGCCGGGCCGCCGGTGCGCGAGGTACTCGAGCGCCATCTGGCCGTGCGGGAGCGGGCCGCGACGGACTTCTTCGAGGCCGAGGCCGATGGCATCGCCCGGCTCTGTCACGCGATGGCCGAGCGCTTTGCCCGCGACGGCCGGCTGATCGCGGCCGGGCTCACCCCCGCGGCGCGCTCCGACGTGCATCACGTCGCGGTGGAGTTCGTCCACCCCGTGATCGTCGGCAAGCGCGCGCTCCCCGCCCTCGGACTGACGGGCGAATCGGGGAGCGTCACCCGTGAGCTCGAGCTGGTCTGTGAACCCGATGACGTGGTAATTGTGTTCGGCGAGCCGGGCGACGGTCCGGAGCTGGAAGCCGGGCTCAGCGCCGCCCGGGCCCGCGGCGCCCTGACCGTCGCCTTCTCGGCGCTGGGCGCCGAGTGGCGGTTGGAGCCACCGACCCGCGATCCGTTCGTCCGCCAAGAGCTGACCGAAACGCTCTATCACGTGCTCTGGGAGCTGGTCCACGTCTTCTTCGAGCACCGCGGGCTGCTCGCGGGCCGCACGCAGCGGCGTGGGCATGACGCCGGCGCCTCGAGCTTTCTGTATCCGTTCCTGGCCGAGGACGAGACCGACCTCGAGGCGGTCCTCGCCGACGTCCGCGGCTCGGTGCTGATGAAGGCCAATGACGCCCACGCCCTACGGGTGAGCACGCTGCTCGAGGGCTCGGCGCCGCTGGCGCAGGCGGCGACCGCGATCCGCTCGTCGCTGAACGGTGGCGGCCGCTTGCTGGCCCTCGGCAACGGGGGTTCGGCCACCGACGCCATGGACGTGGTGGCGGACTTCGTCGGGCCACCCCGCGGTTTCGATTGGCCAGCTCGACCGGCGATCGATCTCTGTGCCGACACCGCGATCATCACCGCGATCGCCAACGACATCGGCACGGAGGCGATCTTCGCCCGCCAGATCATCGCCCACGGCCGAGCCGGCGACGCCCTGCTCGCCTTCTCCACCAGTGGCAATTCCCTGAGCGTGCTTGCGGCCTTGGCGGAAGCCCGGCGCCGCGGTCTGGCCACGGTGGCCATGGTCGGCTACGACGGCGGCCAGGTGGCGGCCGAAGGACTCGCCGACCACGTGGTGATCACTCCCTCGCAGCACATCCCCCGCATCCAAGAGGCTCAGGCGACCGCCTACCACCTGCTCCGGGAGCTGGTGGAGACGAGCGGGTGACGCCCCGAGCCGAGCTCACGGAGCTCAGGGCGTGACGGCAAGCGCCCAGCTGGTTCGCGCCCGAGCCCGGGTGCACGGCACGGTCCAGGGGGTGGGTTTTCGTCCCTTCGTCTACCGGATCGCCCACGAGGAGGCGGTGGCGGGGTTCGTCCGCAACGACGAGCACGGCGTCCTGCTCGAGGTCGAGGGCGACACCGCCGCGGTCGAGCGCTTCTTGACGCGGCTGCGCGACGACGCTCCACCGCTGGCGATGGTCGAGGCCGTCTCGTGCGAGGCGGTCAGCCCGCGCGGCGAGCACGGCTTTCAGATTTTGGCCAGCGCCTCCGCCGGCCGGCCCGACGCGCTGATCGCCGCTGACAGCGCCACCTGTCCCGACTGCCTGGGCGAGCTCACCGACCCTGCCAATCGGCGCTACCGCTA
>JBOGYN010000678.1:0-2533 GCA_050696855.1 Solirubrobacteraceae bacterium
TGGCAACCCCTTGCGTTCTTGATTGACCTCGTGGGAATCGAGCGGGTCGTCTTCGGTACGGATCACCCCTTCGATGTCGCCGACGACACTGGTCTTGAGGCCGCCGAGCACCTGAACGCAGATGCCGCCTCCGCGTTGCTGGGGATGAATGCCGCTCGCGCGTAAAAACTCTGAGCGGGCATCCCCCACACGGTCCGACTATGTCGGGCGCCCGGTCCTGCGCCTCGAGGACTTCCCCCTGCTGGTGGGCGACGGGACGTTCGTGGACGATCTCGAGCGGCCTGGCCAACTTCATGCGCGGGTCGTCCGCAGCCCGGTGGCCCGTGGCCTGATCTCGTCGATCGACGTCGAGCGCGCCCGGGCGTTGCCCGGGGTGGTCGCCGTCGTGACCGCCTCGGACCTGCCCGCGGACTTGCGGATCCAGCTCCGGCTCGCCCCGAACGAGACCGCAAAAAAGGCCCTCCAACCGCCGCTCGCGGCGGACGCGGTGCGCTACGTCGGCGAGCCGATCGCGGTGATCGCAGCCACCTCCCCGTACGTGGCCGAAGATGCGGCTGACCTGATCGAGATGGAGATCGAGACGCTGCCGAGCGTGATCGACGCGCTCGCGAGCTCGGCCGAGGGCGCGCCCGCCGTCCACGAGCCGGTGCCGGGAAACGTCGTCAGCACGGTGCTCGCGACGGCCGGCGGAGATGTAGATGCGCTGTTCGCTCAGGCTGACATCGTCGTTGGCGAGGAGCTCAGCGTTCACCGCCACACTGCCATCCCGCTCGAACCGCGGGGACTGCTCGCCGAGGTGGCCGGCGACGGCTTACTCACCGTTTGGGGCCCGACCAAGGTCAAGCACCACAACCGGCGGGTCCTGGCCGAGCTGCTCGATCTTCCCATTGATCGGGTGCGCTTCGTGGAGCCCGACGTCGGCGGAGGCTTCGGGATCCGGGGCGAGTTCTATCCCGAGGACTTTCTCATCCCATGGCTGGCGCTAACCACCGGGCGGCCGGTCAAGTGGGTTGAGGATCGCGCCGAGCACTTCGTCGCCTCCAACCACTCGCGTGAGCAGCGTTGCAGTATCGAGATCGCGGCCACCAAGAAGGGCGAGCTGCTCGGTCTTCGGGCCAAGGTGTGGGTGGACGTCGGGGCCTATGTCCGCACGAACGGCCTCGTGCCGGCGCTCAATGTCGTCACCCATCTCGCCGGTCCGTATAAGTGGTCAGCGATCGAGGCACAGTCGATCGGCGTTCTGACCAACACGACACCGACCGCGACGTTCCGCGGCCCGGGTCAGTACGAAGCCACCCTCCATCGTGAGCGCCTCCTGGACTGCGTCGCCCGCCGGCTGGATATCGATGCCGCCGAGCTGCGGCAGCGCAACCTGGTTCCAGAAGCCGAGATGCCGTATTCCCCGGCCTACGCGGGACTGGCCGACCCGGTCATCTACGGCAGCGGAGATTTCCCGTTGCATTGGCGGCGGCTGTGTGATTACGCCCGTTATGACCGGCTGAAAGCGGACCTCGCTCAGGAGCGGCTCGCGGGGCGCCGCGTGGGGCTCGGAGTCGCAGCCTTCGTGGAGGCGGGAGGACGCGGTCCCTACGAGTGGGCCCGCGTGCTGCCCGGCGCGGACGGCGGGTTTGTCGTGCAGGTCGGCGTGGCCTCGGTCGGCCAGGGGATCGGCACGGCCATGGCGCAGATCGCCGCCGATGTGCTGACGGTGTCCCTGGACCGAGTCCACGTCACCTTCCAGGACACCGAGGTCGTGACCGAGGGCGCGGGAGCCTTCGCCAGCCGCAGCGTCGTTTTCGGGGGCAATGCCGTGGCGGGAGCAGCTCGAGATCTCCTCGAGCGCGCGCGAGTCGCCGCGGCCGGTCTGCTGGGAGTGCCCCCCGACGACATCGACGTCCGCGATGGCATCCTCCACGATCGCTCCCATCCCGACCGGGGCATGACGATCGCCGAAACCGAATGCGTCGGCTCGTTCCGCTTCGAGCAGCAGGGGCGGAGTTTCTCGATGGGCGCCGCGCTGGCCGTGATCGAGCTGGACGTCGCGACGGGGGAGACGCGGGTTCGTCGCTGCATCGTGGCCTGTGACGTCGGCCGGGCCATCAACCCCCTGATCGTCGAAGGCCAGCTCGCCGGCGCTGCGGCGCAGGGCATCGCCGGGGTCCTTCTCGAGCGCCTCGCTTATGGCTCTGACGGTCAGCCCCTGGTCACCTCGTTCATGGACTATCTGATGCCCACCGCGGCGGAGTTGCCCACTATCGAAGCGCTGGCGCTCGAGCTCCCGAGGCGGAAATCCGCTCTGGCAAACCCGCTCGGTGTCAAGGGGGTCGGGGAGGCCGGCATCATCGGCGTGGGCGCTGCGGTGGCCAATGCCGTTGCCGATGCGATCGGGGGCGACACGATCATTGCCGACCTGCCGATCACGCCGGAGCGGGTGCTGTGCCTGCTTCGCGACCGAGGCGATGAAGACGAGGCGTGAACCGCCTCTGAATGGCGCAAATCCCCCCCGACAGACGGGTTTCCACCGCTGTTTTGG
>JBOGYN010000679.1:0-1672 GCA_050696855.1 Solirubrobacteraceae bacterium
GTGCAGTTCACTGACGCGGCACGGGAGCGATGCATCGCCATCTACCCCGAGCTGTCGGCCGAGCGGCCTGGGATGCACGGCGCGGCGACCGCCCGCGCCGAGGCGCACACCGCCCGGCTGGCGCTGATCTACGCACTGCTGGACTCAAGCAAGCAGATCAGCGAAGCCCATCTCGCGGCCGCGCTCGCGGTCTGGACCTACGCCCAGGCCAGCAGCGCGTGGATCTTCGGAGACAGCCTCGGCGACCCGACCGCCGACGACATCTGGACGCTCGCCAAAGACCGACCCGACGGGATCAGCCGCACCGAGGTCCGTGACCTGTTCAGCCGCAACAAGAAGACCCGCGAGATCGACCGCGCGCTCGGCGCGCTCGAAGACGCCGGCCGCCTGCATCGGCAGGCCCACACCGATGGCCGTGGCCGCCCCGCCGAGCTCTGGATCCCAGCAGCCTGAGATCCCGGAGAATCCGGCGGTGACTTCAACCCTCAGCTCCGATCGCGTGCAGGCTGTGCTCGCACGCCTACAGGCCGACGGCAAGGCCGAGAATGAGCGCTACAAACAGCGCGTCCACGCACGCGAAAGCGAGCTCGGTACCAAGTTCTACGGCCGCGAACGAGCGGAGCTCGGCGCCACCGCGCCGCTATCGATCGCGCCCGAGGTCGGCCACGTGCTCTACGCGCTGACGCTCGCCGCGCGACCCACGCTGATCGTGGAGTTCGGCGCCTCGCTCGGCGTCTCGACGATCTACCTCGCCAGCGCGCTGCGCGACAACGGCAGCGGTTCGATCATCACCACCGAGCTTCTCCCTGACAAGGCCGAGCATGCCGCTGAGAACCTTGCCGACGCCCGCCTCGGTGACCTCGTCGAGATGCGCGTCGGGGACGCGCTGGACTCGCTCTCCACCATCGACAGCAAGGTCGACCTGCTGTTCCTCGACGGCTCAAACGACCTCTACCTACCGGTGCTCGAGCTCCTCGAACCCAGTCTGTCCAGCCGAGGCATGATCGTCGCTGACATGAGCCACGACGACCCCCACCATGAGCGCTACCGCGATCACGTCAGCCGCGGATACCTCACCACTGAGGTCCCACTCGACGCAGGCCTCGTGATCTCCGCGGCCTCAGAAGCGACGAGTTGACCGTTCGACACCCTGACTGTGGCGATCATGCGAAGTCCGGGCTGGCGTCCGCGCACAGGGCGCTCGTGCTCATGGGAACGGCATCCAGACGCCCCGCCACCCGCAGATATTCGGCCACCAAAGCCTTGAGCGCGTCATATCCGTCCTGCTCAAGCTCACGCTCCACGAGATACGAGCGGCCACCGCCACCAGCAGGCAGGTCGACCACGCGGACCACCCCGAAAATCCGCTGGGCACATACCAGGCGCTCGCCGCTGGAGATCACATACCGGGCCAACTCGATCCGCGCGCCGGTGAGACCACACCGTCGAGGCCGATGCTGACCCGGGGCTGCATCGCCATCGGCGACATTAGGTCGTTTCTGTCGTGCCGCGTCAGGGCGTTCTTCGCCCTCACGGGTCTCACGACGACAACAAGTGCCGTCCTCGTCATCAGCCGATGGGGCCTCGAGAACGACACTCTGCTCCGGCTGAAAACGCACCACGCCGGAGATTCGTTGGCCATACAGGACGCGCTCGATGCGATCCGCTGTGC
>JBOGYN010000680.1:0-13079 GCA_050696855.1 Solirubrobacteraceae bacterium
CGGCGCGCGCCGGCCCGGCGCAGGCCCCCGCGGGAGCCTCGGGCTTCGGGGACGGGATCGTCGTGCTCGAGCGGGTCCATCGCTTCGGCGGGGGGATCGCCGAGCTGGCCACCGCGATCCGCGGCGGCGACGCCGAGGCGGTGCTCGCGCTCCTGCGCTCGCCCCCCGAAGGCGTGGACTGGATCGAGACCGACGTCGGCGAGGACGCGAAACTCGAGCCGGTGCGCGAGGGAGCTCTGACCTGTGCGCGCGCGGTCGGCGAGGCCGCCCGGACCGGCCAGACCGAGGCGGCGCTCGCGGCGCTGGGCGGCTTTCGGATCCTGTGCGCGCACCGCCGGGGCCCGTACGGCGTGGCGAGCTGGACCGCGCGGATGGAGGCCTGGCTCGAGGCCGAGCCACCGGGCCTGCGCGGCGAGGACCGCTGGTACGTCGGGCGCCCGCTGTTGGTCACCGAGAACGACTACGAGCTCGGGCTGCACAACGGTGACACCGGGGTGGTGATCGAGGCCGAGGGGCGCGTCCAGGCGGCGTTTCCCCGCGGCAGCGGCGTGGTTGGCTTCAGCCCCAGCCGGCTCGGCGCGGTGCAGACCGTCTACGCGATGACGATCCACAAGAGCCAGGGGTCGCAGTTCGACGCCGCCGCCGTCCTGCTCCCCGGGCCCGACTCGCGGATCCTCACCCGCGAGCTGCTCTACACCGCCGCCACCCGGGCGCGCCGGCGGCTGATCGTGGCCGGGACCGAAGCGACGATCCGGACCGCCGTGCAGCGGCCGGTGGCGCGCGCGTCGGGGCTGCGGTGGCGACTGTGGGGCGAGGAGGGCGGTGGCTAGACCTGGCAGACCGGGCACCAGTAGGTGGTGCGAGCGCTGATCTTGGCCCGGCTCAGCGGGGCGTGGCCGCAGCGCGGGCAGGCACCGTCGCGGCCGCGGGCCGGAACGAAACGGCCGGTGTGGACACCACCCTTCTCGATGGCCGAACGAATCGCGGAGCGCAGCTCGCGACGCAGACGGTCGAGGTCGGCGATTTCGAGCTCGCCCACGGGCCGTCCGGGGGCGATCCGGGCCTGCCACAGCGCCTGGTCGGCGAGCAGGTTGCCGACCCCGGAGATCCATTTCTGGTCCAGCAGCCGCGCCTTGACCGGGGCGCGGCCAGTGCCGATCCGGCGCCGGAAGTCATCACGCCCGCCCAGCGCCGCGTCGGGCCCGACGCGGCTGTGATCGGGGTTGAGCACCGCGCGTCCGAGCCGGCGCTTGTCCCGCAGCGCGACCCGGCTGCCGTCCTCGAAGTCGATCGCAAATCGGTCCCAGCGCGCCATCGGGGCCTCGCCGTCGACCACGATGTGTCCGGCCATCCCGAGGTGCAGCCCGAGGGTCGGGCCGTCGGCGGTCTGCAGCCACAGGTACTTGCCGCGCCGCTGGGCCGAGACGAACTCGTGGCCGAGCAGGGCATCGCCGATCTCGCCCGGACGATGCGGGCGACAGACGTAGGTGTCGGCGTCCTGGACGCGCACGATCCGCCGCCCGAGCACCTGCTCGAGCGTCTGCCGGGCGCGCTCGGCTTCGGGAAGCTCGGGCATACTTTGAGCCTAGTGCCGTCTCCCGAATCCGGTCTCCAGGTCGCCCACACCGCCGACCTCGACCCTTCGATCCTCGCTGCCGCCCGGAACCTGCTCTACGGAGTGTTCGGGGACGAGATGACCGACCACGACTGGGAGCACGTCCTGGGGGGCGTGCACGCCATCGTCTGGGAGGCGGGCGAGCTCGTCGGTCACGGTTCAGTCGTCCCCCGGCAGCTGCTGCACGGCGGCCGGGCGCTGCACACGGGCTACGTCGAGGGGGTCGCCGTCCGCGCCGATCGGCGCCGGCGCGGCTTGGGAGCGACGGTGATGGAGGCACTCGAGCGCGTGGTGCGACAGGCCTATGAGCTGGGTGCCCTGGGCGCCACCGAAGCCGGGGCGGAGTTCTACGCCGCGCGCGGCTGGGAACTCTGGCGCGGCGCGACGTGGGCGCTCACACCTACCGGCCGGATCCGCACCGAGGACGAGGACGACTGTGTCTTCGTGCTCCCGGTCTCAGCCGCGCTGGAGCTGTCCGGCGAGCTCACCTGCGACTGGCGCGACGGCGACTCGTGGTAACAGGCGGGAGGCGGCCGGGAGCGGGCGGCGCGGCCCGGCGGTCTCAATCTGGCAAGGTGAGGCCATGAGCCCCGCCACCCTCCAGCACCACGCGGTCGGAGTCACCTGGTATGAGACCGACGCCATGGGGCGCGCCGCCCACGCCGTCAGCGCCGGACAGAAAACCTGGCTGATCGATCCGTTCGACGATCCCGCCGCGCTGACCGCGGTCTCCGAACTGGGCCCCCCGGCCGGCGTGATCCAGCTCTTGGACCGTCACAACCGCGACTGCGCGGAGCTCGCCCAGCGCCTCGGCGTGCCGCACCATAAGGTGCCGACGACGCTGCCGCCGGAGACCGGCTTCCAACCCGTCTCGGTGGTCGCGCGGCCGTGGTGGAAGGAGGTCGCGTTGTGGTGGCCCGCCGAGCAGACCCTGATCGTCGCCGAGGCGATCGGGACCGCGGCCTTGTTCGCCCTCGGCCGCCCGGCCGGCGTGCATCCGATGCTGCGCCTGACCCCACCGCGGTCAGCGCTGGGCCGCTTCAGGCCCGAGCGCCTTCTGGTCGGTCACGGGGCGGCGCTCGAGACCGGCGGAGGCGAGGCGCTCACGGGCGCGCTCGCCGCCGCCCGCTCGGACCTCCCGCGGCTGGCCGTGAAGCTGCCCTCGGCGCTGCGCAGCGGCTGACCGCCGCGCAGCGGCGAGAGTGGCTCAGAGGTTGAGCGCCGCCATCCCGGCCTCGTCGTAGCGGTCGCCCGCGGTGGGGGGCAGCTCCTGATCGAGGCGGGCCAGTTCCTGCTCGGTCAGCTTGACGTCGGCCGCGGCCGCGTTCTGCTCCAGGTACGCACGGCGCTTGGTCCCCGGAATCGGGACCAGATCCTCGCCCTGGGCCAGGACCCAGGCCAGGGCCAGCTGGGCCGCGGTGATGCCCTTCTCGTCGGCGATCTCCGACACCTTGGCGGCGATCTTCAGGTTGGCGTCGAGGTTCTCGCCGGAGAAGCGGGGACCGTGGCGACGGAAGTCGTTCTGGTCGAGATCCTCGGGACCCTTGAAGCGCCCGGAGAGGAAGCCGCGTCCGAGCGGCGAGTAGGGCACGAAGCCGATTCCGAGCTCGCGGCAGGTGGGCAGCACCTCGGTCTCGGGATCACGGGTCCAGAGCGAGTACTCGGTCTGCACGGCCGTGATCGGATGCACGGCGTGGGCGCGGCGGATCGTCTCCGGAGCCGCCTCGCTGAGCCCGATGTGCCGGACCTTGCCCGCCTTGACCAGCTCCGCCATCGCGCCGACGGTCTCCTCGATCTCGACGTGGGGGTCGACGCGGTGCTGGTAGAAGAGATCGACGTGATCGGTGCCCAGCCGCTGCAGCGAACCCTCGATCGAGTTGCGCACGTGGTCGGCGGAGCCGTCCAGCGGACCGATTGTCGACATGTCCCCGGGGACGGTGTCGGCGCTCACGCGGCGGGCGAACTTGGTCGCGATCACATACTCGTCGCGGTGACCCTTGATCGCCTTGCCGAGCAGCTGCTCGTTGGTCAGCGGTCCGTAGAGCTGCGCGGTGTCGAGAAAGTTGATTCCCAGCTCGAGCGCGCGCTGGATCGTCGCCACGGCCTCGCCCTCGTCGGTCGAGCCGTAGAAGGCCGACATGCCCATGCAGCCGAGGCCGAGGGCGGAGACGTCGAGCGTGCCTAATTTGCGCTTGTCCATTTCGGGGACTCCAATCTTTCGCGGTCTCCCTCAACATAGTCCGGCCCGGGCGGGCCATGCGACCATGCCGTCCATGGCGAGCCCGCGGGGTGGTGAGGATGGCGAGTAGCGAAGCGATCGAACTCGAGGTCGGCGAGCGCACGGTGCGGATCTCCAGCCCGGATCGGGTCTACTTCTCGGCCCGGGGCGAGACCAAGCTCGATCTGGCTCGTTATTACGCCAGCGTCGGCGACGGGATCGTCCGCGCCCTGCGCGAGCGGCCGTGCATGCTGCACCGCTTCCCCCGCGGTGTAGACGGTCAGAAGGTCCACCAGAAGCGGATCCCGTCGGGCGCGCCGGACTGGATCGAGACTGTCCGTATCCACTTCCCGCGGTTCGATCGGACCGCCGACGAGCTATGCGTGACCGAGCTGGCCAGTGTGATCTGGGCGGTGCAGATGTCGACGGTCGAGTTTCATCCCTGGAACTCGAGGCGAGCTGACGTCGAGTGCCCCGACGAGTGGCGGATCGACATCGACCCGATGCCCGACTGTCCGTTTCCCCGCGTTCGCCGCGTCGCCGGCGTCGCCCACGAGCTGCTCGACGAGCTCGGCGTGGTCGGCTTCCCCAAGACCTCGGGCGGCTCGGGCATTCACATCTACGTTCGGATCCAACCGCGCTGGGGCTTTGCCGACGTGCGCCGGGCCGCACTGGCCTTCGCCCGCGAGGTGCAGCGCCGCGCCCCGGCCGACGCGACCACCACCTGGTGGCGCAAGGATCGCGAGCCCGACAAGGTCTTCGTCGATTACAACCAGAACGCGCGCGACCACACGATCGCCTGTGCCTACTCGGTGCGCGGGGTCAGCACGGGCACGGTCTCGACCCCGATCGCCTGGGACGAGCTCGCCGACGTCGAGCCGGCCGAGCTGACGATCGCGACCGTGCCCGAGCGCTTTGCCCGCCTCGGCGACCTCCACGCCACGATCGACGACACGGCGTTCTCGCTCGAGCCGCTGCTCGAGTGGGCGCAGCGCGACCAGCTCGAGGTCCCCGACCCGCCGGACCCGCCGAGCTAGTCCGGGTCGGGCCAGCGGGCGCCGTCGGCGACCGCCCCCTGCTCGATCTGCTCGAGCGTCTCGTCGGTCCGCCGGTCGGCGACCATCGCGTCCAACGCGCCGCGGATCGTCGGCGCCCACACCTGGCGCATCACCGCGGGCGTGCCAGTCGCGTCACGCAGCTCGGTCCACTCGAGCTTGACGCGGGCCGGATTCGGGGCGGAGCCGGACTCAGGGTCGTCCTCCAATTCGGCGTGCTCGAAGAGCACGATCTGGGCACGCCAACCGTGGGGGCAGAGCTCGCTCATCGTCGTGCGGGCGCGCAACTCGGCGTTCGCGGCCGCCCGCAGCGCGCGGCGCCGTCGGCGCCAGCCGAAGAGCGCCGGCCCGGCGCGGGGCACGATCCGCTCCAGCAACGGCGCCAGCAGCACGCCGGCGCAGACACCGACGGCAAGCACAAGCAGCGGCTGGATGATCACCGGGTTACGGTACCGCCTCGGGGTGGGCGGTCAAGTTACGATGCCTGGCTATGGGCCACCTGGCCGGGGCCGGCGTTCGTCACCACGCAGCCAGCGCGGCGGGGGACGCGCCGCTGCGGATCGTGGCCCTGGTGGAGCGCGGCCGCCGCGGCCCGCGGGTCCTCGCCGAGGTGCTCGCGCTCGCCGAGGCCGGCGCGGTCGAGGTGACACTGATCGCACTCGTCGCCCACGCCACCGGGCGCGGCTGCGCCGTCTCGCCGGCGCCGCTCAACGACGCCATCGACGAGGCCGCCACCGATGATCTGAACGCCGCCGCCCTGCGCCTGCCGCTCTCGATCCCGGTGGTCGACCGATGTGTCATGCGCGACGGTGCTGACCCCTCGCTGGCCGAGTGGGTGTCCGAGGGCCAGTTTAACGTCGTAGTGATGGCCGGGCGGCGGTGGCGGCCCTCCCGTGTACCCGGCGTCGCCGACGGCTTGGCCGAGCTCGACGGCGTCGAAGTTCGCGCCGTCTGAGCGCGAGCCAACCGGAGCTTAGACACCAGCATCTGGTGTATCGTGGCCGCCGTGGCGAGGAGAGCCCAGTCAGCTGAAGCGACGCGCTGGCCGGCGCTCGCTTGCGTGGCCGTCTTGTGCGCCTGGGCATCGCTGGCCTCGGTGGCGCGCGCCGACGTACCGGCCGGCCTGCCGAGCGACATCCCGGCCGCGGCCAGCACGCCCGCACCGACGCTGTCCGAGCCGTCGGGCACGGCCTGGCCGTTTCCGAGCACCTTCCCCCAGACCTCCGGGACGGGACGCCTGAACGGTGGGGCCTCGCTGTGGAGTGACTTCATCTACGACGACTACGGCGCTTCGAGCCCGCAGGGGTTCACCACCTCGAGCTTTGCCCAGAGCTCGGGCTTGGCCGGGCGCCAGGGCGGCTACGTGTTCCCCTCCGGGCCGGCCAGCAACAACGGGGCCGACATCTTCCGCGCCGGGGTCGGGCTCAAGGGCGCCTACAGCTACTGGCGGGTGGACTGGCTGACGCTCGCCGACCCCAGCGTGCCGATCGCCGAGTGGACTTTCGACACCGACAACAACGCCGCCACCGGAGCCTCGGCCTGGCCGGCCCAGGCCGGGGTGAACTCGCCCGGCATCGACCAGGCGCTCGTCGTCTCCCGCCACGGCGCCTGGCTGGTCAACCCGACCACGGGGCTGCGTACCGACGTCGTCGCCCAGGGCGGCAAGCTGACCGTGGACCCGACCTCGAAGTCGTTCATCGTCGCGATCCCGACGAGCCTGTTGCCGGTCAGTGGCAGCTGGCGAGTGCGGCTCGCCGCCGGTCTGGCCGACGCCGCCGGCCAGAACTTCGCGCCCCCCGACGTCGGTCAGAGCGGGATCACCTCGCCGAGCGCGGAGCGCGTCTACAACGTCACCTTCCGAACCGTCGCCCAGGAGCCACCCGTCTACACCGACGGGTCCAGCGACGCTCTGATCGCGGCTGCCCAGGCCGGGCTGGGCGCGACTCCGGTCGGCCAGGCGCTCGGCGTCGACGGGCTGGCCCGCTCGGTGACCGGCAACTTCTGGATGGAGGATGACCAGGCCGACACGCTGGCCAGCGGCGACATCTCCAAGTTCTCGCTGTCAGTCGACTGGTCCGCGCTCGCGGCCGCCCAGGCCACCCCGGAGTCCCAGCCGACCGGCTACAGCGCCCGCTGGTATGTCTCGCGCCTGCACCCCGGGGCCGGGCAGGTAATCAATGACGGCAACGAGGGCAACTTCAAACCCACCCTGCTCGAGCAGGTGCAGCCCTATTCGGTCTATGTCCCCACCACCTACCGTCCGGGCTCGGCGACGCCGCTAACCTGGATCCTGCACTCGCTGGAGGTCAATTACAACCAGTACGGGGCGCTGGATCCCCAGCTGATGCAACAGCTCTGCCAGGCCCGGGGCTCGATCTGCGCCACCACCGAGGGCTTCGGGCCGGCCGGCTGGTACTTCAACGAGGCCGAGACCGACTTCTGGCAGGTCTGGCGGTCGCTGGCCCAGACCTACACGCTGAATCCGGAGCGAACCGTGATCTCCGGCTATTCGATGGGCGGCTGGGCCTCCTACAAGCTCGGCTTCCAGCACCCGGACGACTTCGCCGGTGCCCTCTCGCTGGACGGTCCGCTCGTGTGCGGCGTCGAGGCGTACCCGGGCGCCAGTGGCGCCGCCTCGTCGAGCGATCCGGGTTGTGCCCAGGATGGGCGCAGCGACCCGCTGATCGCCAACGCGCACTGGATTCCCTACGTGATCGACCAGACCTACGCCGACGAGCTCGTCCCCACCAGCGGGGTCCTCGCCCAGGCCCAGCGCTTTGACAATCTCGGCCAGCGCTATGACCTGTTCATCCACACCGGCGGAGACCACCTCGCCTTCGCCACCGAGGATCGCTTCGGGGACGTGGTCTCCGCGCTCGGCAATCCGGTTCGGACAACCAACCCGGGTGCCTTCACCTATGACTGGTATCCGAGCCTGAACAACTCCACGCTCGGGATCGGCGCGACCGGCGACTACTGGGTCTCGGGGCTGAGCGGGCGCGACAACGCCTACGGCAAGATCGCCTCGCTGGCCGCCACCGACTCGGCGCTCCCCGACCCCGCAGTGACCGTGCAGCGCACGGGGACCGCGCTGGTCTCCCAGCCGCTTCCCGGCACCGAGACCGCGCTGCGCTGGCAGCTGGGTGCGCGGCCGGCCGCCCATCCGGTGATGACCCTGAAGCTCGGCGACGTCTCGGCGCTGACGATCGACACGGCGGCGGCCAAGCTGCAGTCGGGGACGATCAAGGTCAGCTCAGACGGGCTCGGGCGCGTGACCTTGGCCTCGCTGCCACCCGGGACCGTGGTCCTGGTGGATGGCCGCCGGGTCGGCGTGGCCGGGGCCTCGGGTGTGTTCGGCGTCAACGTGCCCTCGGGCCAGACGGTGATCGTCCTGACGGCACCGACGAGCGCCGCGGGCAGGAAGTTCTCGTGCGCCAAGCCCTCGGGCCGGCTGGCCGGACGGTCACTGGGCCCGGTCCGGCTGGGCATGACCCGCGCGCGCACCCGCCGCCAGTTCGCCCGCGGCTCGACCCGCGGCCGGCGCGACATGGACTTCTTCTGCCCGGCCAGGCGGGGGATCCGCGTGGGCTACGCGTCCCGCGCCCTGACCCGGCATTTGTCGCCGGCGCAGCGGCGCCGCGTCGCCGGCCGCGCCGTCCTGGTCCTGTCCGCCAACCGCCACTACGCGCTGCACGGGGTGCGTCCCGGCACCCGCCTGAGCCGGGTCCGGCGCCGGCTGCACGCGAGCCGGGCCTTCCACGTCGGACGCAACTATTGGTACGCGGTCACCAATGGGCCCAGCCGTGGGGTGCTCAAGGTCCGCCACGGCGTGATTCAAGAGGTCGGGATCGCCGACCTGCGGTTGACCCGGGGACGGGCCGCCGGGCGGCGGTTCTTCCGCAGCTTCTTTTAGCGCCGACTAACTGACCTCGAGGACCAGCTTGCCGAGGTTCTCGCCCCGGAACAGCCTCAGCAGGGTGTCCGGGAACTTCTCGACCCCGCCGGTGGCGATGTCCTCGCGGGTCTTGAGCTTGCCCGCGGCCAGCCATCCCCCCATCTCCTCGGCCCCCTCGGCCGCCCGGTCGAGGTAATCGAAGATGACGAAGCCGGTCATGCTGGCGTGCTGGACGAGCAATGACATGTAGTTGGACGGACCCCGCATCCCGTCGGTCGCGTTGTACTGCGAGATCGCCCCGCAGATCACCACCCGGGCGTGGCGGGCGAGCAGCGCCAGTGCGGCGTCGAGAATCTCGCCGCCGACGTTGTCAAAGTACACGTCGATCCCCTTCGGGCAGTGCTGGTGCAACGCCGCCATGACGTTCTCGGACTTGTAGTCGACGCAGGCGTCGAAGCCGAGCTCCTCGACCACGTGCCGGCACTTCTCGGGGCCGCCGGCGATCCCGATCGCCCGACAGCCCTTGATCTTGGCGATCTGTCCGACCGTCCCGCCGACGGCGCCCGCCGCGCCCGAGACCACGACCGTCTGTCCCGGCTCGGGCTGGCCGATATCGAGCAGTCCGAAGTAGGCGGTCAGGCCCGGCATCCCGAGCGTGTTCAGCCAGACCGGCAGCGGTGCGACGCTCGGGTCGACCTTGGTCACGCCCTTGCCGCTGACGGTGGCGTACTCCTGTGCCCCGAGCATGCCGCTGATGTGATCGCCGGGGCTCAGGCCGTCGAAGTTTGAGGCCACCACCTCGCCGGCTGCGCCGGCCCGCATCACGGCACCGATCTCGACCGGCGCTATGTACGACCGGCCGTCGTTCATCCAGCCGCGCATGGCCGGATCCAGGGACAGGTACTTGACCTTGACCACCACTTCGCCGTCCCCCGGGTCGGCCACCGGCTCCTCGGTGAGCTCCCAGTCGCTGTCCTTCGGCAGCCCGACCGGACGTGCAGCGAGCCGGATCTGATGGTTGACGGCGTCCAAGGGTGTCCTCCCGAGATGTGGATTGGCCAGCGAGATGCCGCGCCAGCGTATCGTGCGCCCCGTGCCCGAGAACGCCCGGCTGCGGCCACGGCCATGAACGGCTCCCGTCGCTATGACGCGATCGTGGCCGGCGCCGGGCACAACGGATTGGTGGCCGCGATCCTGCTGGCCCGGGCCGGACGCCGCGTGGTCGTGCTCGAGCGGGGCGCCGAGGCGGGCGGCGCGGCGGTATCAGCGTCGCCGTTCGCGGGCGTGGACGCGCGGATCTCGCGTTACTCCTATCTGGTCAGCCTGTTTCCGGCGGCGCTGCTCGCCTCGCTGGGGATCTCGGTGGAGATGCGCAAGCGCCGGGTCTCTTCCTACACGCCCCTCGGGGACACCGGCGTCCTGGTCGGCGACGACGATCGACGCACCCGCGCGTCGTTTGCGCGCACCCTCGGCTCGGCCTCGGAGTGGGAGTCGATGCAGCGTCTGTATGCCGGCACCACCGGCGTCGCGGAGCGGGCCTTCGGATCCCTGACTGAGCCGCTGCGTTCGCGGGAGGCGTTCCGGGACCTGGTCGCCGACGCGACGACCTGGGAAAAGCTGTTCGAGCAGCCGCTCGCGACCGTGCTCGAGCATGAGTTCAACGACGACCTGGTGCGCGGGATCGTCGCCACCGACGCGCTGATCGGCACCTTCGCGAGCCTCCACGACCACGAGTTGCTCCAGAATCGCTGCTTTCTGTACCACGTGATCGGAAACGAAACCGGACGCTGGGACGTACCGGTGGGCGGGATGGGGGCGCTGACCGCCGCCCTGGTCAGCGCCGCCCGCGCCGCCGGAGCCGAGCTGCGCCTCGCCACGCCCGTGGTTGGCGTCGAGGCCGACGACCGCTGGGTCCGAGCCCGCACCTCGAGTGGGGACGTCGTCTCGGGTCGTCACCTGCTGTCGGGGTTCGCCCCGGCCGTCCTCGCGCGTCTGCTCGGCGACCCCGAAGACGAGCCGGCTCCAGAGGGTTCACAGCTCAAGGTCAACCTGCTGCTCTCGCGGCTGCCGCGACTGCGCGACCGTGAAGTCAGCGCCGAGGAGGCGTTCGCCGGGACCTTTCACGTCAACGAGGGCTACGAGCAGCTCGAGCGCGCGTACGCTCAGACCGCCGCCGGGTCGATCCCGGAGCTCCCGCCGTGTGAGGCCTACTGCCATTCGCTGACCGACCCGAGCATCCTCTCGGACGCGCTGCGCGCCTCCGGCGCCCACACGCTCACCGTGTTCGTTCTCCACATGCCGGCCCGCCTGTTCACCGGCGACCACGACGCCGCCAAGGACCAGGCCGTGAAGGCCACGCTGCGCTCGCTGAACTCGGTCCTCGCTGAGCCGATCGAGGACTGCCTGCTACGCGGGACCGGCGACGAAGCGTGCCTGGAAGCGCGCACGCCGCCCGAGCTGGAGGCCGAGCTCGGCCTGCCCGCCGGGCACATCTTTCACCGGGACCTGTCGTGGCCGTTCGCCGAAGCGGGGGCCGACGTGGGGCGCTGGGGAGTCGAGACCGCACGTAAAAACGTCTGGATCTGTGGTGCCGGCGCCCGCCGCGGAGGCGGCGTCAGCGGCATCCCCGGGCACAACGCGGCCCGGGCGGTGCTCGAAACCGACGCCTGAGGCTCGTCTCTCAGTCCAGATGGGGCCAGCGCTGCTCAAGCTGGCACCCGGGTTGCTCCGAAGCCCTGGACATGAGTCGCGCCACGCGAATCGCATGTCTGACGGCTGTCCTGGCCTGCTCGTGGGTCGGCGTGGCCCAGGCCGACGGCCCCGCGGGCCCGGACCCGAGCTCGAACTTCACTGTCGGCGCCCTACCGGCGGCGTGCAACGTGCCGGCCTCGGCCGCTTGTGTCGCCGCCGCGGTGACCTACCTGGACGCCGCGCGCGCGAACCTCGGCCAGCCCCCCTACCTGCTGCCCGCGAATTTCACCACGCTCGCGCCCGAGCAGCAGGGGTTCGTGCTGGCCAACCTCGACCGGGTCCTGTACGGGCTGGCCCCCGTCCCGGGCATCACCGCCGCCCTGTCCCAGGACGCGGCGGTCGGCGTCCAGCACGACACCGACCCCCACCCCAGCGACGCCAACTTCAACTACTACACGTCCAACTGGGCCGGTGGGTTCTTCAACCTGCCCCTCGCCTACGAGGCCTGGATGTACGACGACGGCCCCGGAAGCGGCAACCTGGACTGCACCAGCAACAACACCGCCGGGTGCTGGGGCCACCGCCACGACATCCTCTGGGGCTTTGGCGGCACCAACCCGCTGGCCATGGGCGCCGCGGCCGGCATCGATCCTTCGGGCTTGACCGGCTACGCGATGCTGCTGGGCGAAGGCGGTCCCGGCTACCAGCCGGCCTACACCTACACCTGGAGTCAGGCCGTCGCGGCGGGCGCCAACGGTGGGGTCAGCGGCGCGCCGCCTGCGGGCCCCGGAACGGGTCCCGGCGGCCCGGCACCCACGCCGACGCCGGTGACCACTCCCGCCGGGCCCAAGGGCAAACCGACCGGCCTCGCCGCCCGGGTCACGATCCGCAGCCTCCGCGTGCGCGGGCACCGCGTCTCGGTGCTCATCGCCGCCCCCGCCGGGAGCACCCTGCGCTGCGCGCTCACCCGCCGCACGGCGCACGGCTGGGCCCGCCCCCGTTACAGGGCCTGCACCCGGTCAAAGGTCTTCAGCCATGTCCGTCGCGGGCGCTATCGCCTGCATGTGCTGACCACCACGGGCTCGGCCACCCGTTCCCTGCGCGTCAGGTAACCGGCGAGTCTGAAGGCACGGCGGGCGCGGGTTCGCCGGACGCCTTAGCCTCCTGCTTGGCAAAGCGCCAGGCGGTCTCCGCGCGAGTGCATTCGCGCTCGAGCTCGCGCAGGCGCGCTGGGCTCGTGGGACGTTCGCCGTAGGCTCGGGCCTTGTAGAGGTCGTAGCGCTGGCGCGCGAACCGAGCCTGGGCCTCGAGTTCGTTCAAGCGCTGAGCCGAGGCTTTACTCACCGTCGAGGTCAAGCTGCGGACCCAGACCGTCCCAGGCGGGTAGCGGGAGCGCGTCCGCGATCGCCTCGGGAAGCGAGTGCGGGTTGTCGAGCGGATCAAACAACCGGTATCCGATCAGGCTGCCGGGACCGCTGACTGAGGCCGGCGGCAGACCACACTGAGGACACACGGTGATGTGCGCCGCGGAGCGAGGAAACCGCAGGTTGCAGCCTGGGCAGCAAAGACCATTCATGAGGGAAACTTCCGTGTTGCGGTGGCCAT
>JBOGYN010000681.1:0-7964 GCA_050696855.1 Solirubrobacteraceae bacterium
GATCTGACCCGGGGGAAGTCCTATGTGAGGGAGAGGACTCCGCTGGTGTAAGGAAGGACTTCGACGCCAGGTGCTACCGGACCATATTTGCCACCGAGTTTCCGGATACCGAGTTCTTGGCGGTAGGAAATGATCAACAAGTACAGAGCGACCTGCACGGAATAGGAGCCGTCGAGGTACTAGCCCCAGGAACCGTCGTCGAACGCGTAATCGACCGTGATGATCGCTCAGACGCAGAAGTGGCCGAGGCGGCCGCGTTAGGAACGCGCGTCCTAGGGAGGCGCCACCTGGAGGCATACCTCCTGGATGACGAAGTGCTGGAGAGGCTTTGCATTTCGGTCGGTAAGCCAGCGCAAGGGGCAGCGCTCAAGGCCGCAAAGCAAGCTGCGCTGACCTCCAGCGTCGGGCCGCCACGTGGAAACCCTCCGGACGACCTTATATCCTGCGCAGGAGAAGTTTTCACCGCGGCAAAGCGCCTCCTCGAACTCGTCGCTGTCGGGAACAACAAGGACACGTTCATGCGAGACACGCTCGCCCCGTTGCTGGTTCCCGGTATGAGCGTGTACGGCGAGCTTAAAGCTGCGATGTTTGGAACGTAACTCCTCGCGAGCGACAACTGGCCGGACCACAACCATCCGCGACGTTCGCAAAGAAGCAGGCTGGCGATTGCTTCCACCCTCCCGAACCGCTCGATGCCGGCGATCGCCTTGGCGAGAGGCTGTCGGAATATCCCCGCGGTGCGACGACTTCTTGTACATCAATGACAAGGAGTCGATTCTGCGCTGGGTCATTTCGGTTTCAGACGCTCCGCTTCTGCGCGCCGGCTCGGCCACCACCTGGTGGACGCATCCCAAGACCGTCGAGCGAGCCGTCAGCGGTGCGTGACCCTGGGCATGCCGCTCACGCAGCGGAGGGGATCTCGAGCACTCGGTGCGCGGTCTTCAGCGCGAGGTACGGCATGGTCGTGTACTTGCCCGTGTTGAGCGAGTGGTAGCCGTCAACCGAGCGCACCCCGATGCTGAACCGCTCGTGCAACTCGCTGTGAGGGTCGTCGATGTCCGTCGATCCCCACGCGAAGATGACTCCGCTGGCTGGATCGACGTCCGCGTCATCGAAGGCGAGGTCGCCGAGCATCGGGCAGTAGCGCACCCACTCGGCGAGACTGCGTCGGAAGATGTCGCGGCGAAAGGCCGCATCGACGTCCGTCCACCCGCGCGCGGGCTGGAGGTCGGACGACGTGTCGACCATGCCAATCGGGTACCAGGAGAGATACATCCCGTTCGGGCCAAAGTTGACGATGTCGCCGAACGGTCCGAGAACCATCGTCACCGACGGCAGCTGCCGGGGTGTCAGCGGGAGCGTGATTCGCGACCCGAACTTGTGGCGGTGGATCCAACTGCGGCTCGGCTCCAGGCCCATGAGCCTGTCGATCGCCAGCCGGCCTGACCACAGTGCGTTGATGACCTGGTCGTAGGGACCCTCCTTTGTGCCGTCGTCGAGCACGACGTGGAACCGGCTCTGGGCGTCACGCTCGAGGCCGGAGACGTGGCTGCGACCACGGAACGTGATCAACGGCGCGTCCAGCACGGCCGCGCGCAGCCGGGAGGCGATCACCCGCGGGTCGACCGCCCGCTCGCTTGTCCAGAACACGGTCGCGAAGTGCCTTGGGTCGAGCACCGCCTCGATCTCATCGATGGTGAGTTCACGGAAGCTCGGCGGCTCGCGCGTGCCGAGATACGTGAGGCCATGCGACTCCTGCAGCGCGGTGACTTGGACGCAGCAGTCCGCGTAATGCCGGCGCAACTGGTCCGCCGTCAACAACGAATCGCGGTGAACCGCGTAGAGAAAAGGGGTCGAGAGAACGAGATCCTCGGGCGTCAAGTCCAACCAACGCGACATGCATTCGCCAAACGCGAGTGCGCTGCGCGCCATGATCGCGGCGGTGCGCTTCGAGACGTCGTTGGCGTAGAGAAACCCGAGGTGAATCTTGCCCTCGTTCACTCGACTCGCGCGCATTACGGGCGTCGCGTCCTGCTCATAGATGTCGACGCCGTGCCCGTGCTTGGAGATCTCGAGCGCGGCGCAAGATCCAGCGCCGCCACCTCCGAGGACCGCAATCTGCCGTCGCCGGCTCCTCATTCTCAGGCCGGCGTGCGGACCGGATCCGCGCTGCGGTCCGCGAGGCGGAGGCCCGCCAAGGCAAACCCGAGCGATCGTACGTCCTCCGAGATCCCAAGTGACTTCGGCGAAGCCGCCCTGTCGACCCCGATTGACAAGATCACGTCGCGTTCGCCGCCTTCACCGAGCGGGACGCATACCGTTTCATCGGGGCGCGTGAACGTATGGCGGACGGCGGGTTGGTCATCGACGCGCAGTGCCACCTTGCCGGGGACGCGGAGCGGACCGCCAGTGACCTCGAGCATGGGATCGCGCACTTCGCCCGGCACGTGGAAACCGATCATTGCCGTCGCAACGGCGCTCCACACGCCCCAGCTCTCGCCGGCATGCCAGCCGCTGACGAGATAGCCGGCGCCTTCCGACTGCGTGATCTTCACGCGTTCACCTGGACTGAGCGGGAGTGCCATGAACGAATTCCGGTGCACGCCCGCGATCCACCCACCCTTCCGCTCACCCCGCAGAAACCGCTCGATGGCGTGCGGATGTGCGCCGAGGTACTCGGCCAGGCGCGTCGCGCCGGCTGTGATCCACTCACCAACGCCCGCCCAGGTCTGCGTGCTCCGGGTCGTGCGATACCCGTCGGCGGCCGCACGGAGCGCGATCGCTTCCAGCAGGTCCGCGCCCGGGCTGACCGCACCGCGCACCCACTCCCACACTCGCGCGTGCTCTGGCGATGGGCGCAGGTACGCCAGCCGCCGCGTGCCTGCGTGGATGCAGATGACCGACACCCGCGGTTCGTAGACGATGCGGCATTGCGCCCGCGCCGCGCGAAACAGCCACTCTTGTGAGGGTGACAACCGGGTGCTCTCCGGCGGATGCCAAGGACCGACCCGATCGTAGGCGCTTCGCCTGATGGCCCAACTCGACGCGATCACGAACACGCGCGGGTCGTAGCCGCTCGGTGCGACGCCGTCGAGCACGATCGTATCGGCCTCAGGGTCCGGGGGCCCGGACTTCCGCCCCGACCGATCGAGCAGCACCACCGGCGAGAAAGCGACGTCCGCTCCGGTCTGCTCGAGGAAATCGATCGAGGCACCGAGATGGTCGGCGAACCACATGTCGTCGTGGTTGAGGAAGAACAGGTAGCGCCCGCGCGCCCGCTCGACGCCGGCATTGTTGGGCACTGCCTGATTCCCCGAGTTCTCAGGCAGGTTGTGCCAGCTGATCCTCGGATCACCGAAGGACCGCACGAGCGCCTCGGTGTCATCGGTGCATCCGTCGCCGACGACGATCAGCTCCCAGTCATTGGCTGTCGACTGAAGCACGCTACGGATCGCATAGTCCAGGACCTGCGGCCGGTTGTAGGTCGCGATGACGATCGAAGCGGCGGGCGGTGTGTGACCTGGAGCGGGAACCATCCCGCGCAGCCTAGGACACTTGTAGCTCTTGAGCAGGTTGATCCATCCAGGCCCTCGTTGCAGGTGGAGAGCTACCACGCCTCAGTCCCAAGGAGGACCCGACTGAACCTCCACGCTCATGCAGCGCTCAGTCTGAAGGACCGTCGGGAACCGTGCCCGAGTGGGCTGTGAGCGGACGTTGAGTGAGGCGGCCGCGAGCTCGCGCGATCCGGAGATTTGCGTAGGCAGAATCGGGCGGGGGCGCCTCACACCTTCGCCCTGCATCCGGCGACCAGCGAGCCTGCAGTGCCGGCCCGCCGGACGGTCCGTTGCTTGCAAGCGGATGCTCCAGCGAAGCAGACGGACTCAGCGGAATAGATGCGGGAGCGAGAGGCACCTGTACGAGTCCGACGCCGCGACGGAGCCGTTGCATGACTGGCGCGGTCCAAGGCGGACGCTTACCCTGGCACCGTGCTGAGGTTGCTCTTCGCCCGCGTGGATCCGGCGCGTAGCCGATCTGATGCTCGCGCGCAGCCGGCGCCGGTGGCCGCTGCTCCGCCTCGTGCCCCGGACATGCGTCCGCCCGCTGATCCTGCCTGCCGCCACACTCGCGCGTCAAGACGTGGTCCGTGTCGTAGTCCTCGCCGCGTTGCTCGCCGGCATGCTGCTGGTGCTGATCCCGGCGTTCTGATCCTCAAGTCAGGATCGACTGCCGCGTCGATTCGGCAAACTCACGCGTCTGTGTCACGCGAGGCGTCAGCCCCCGGTGGCAGATCGCACATGCTTGTGGGCGAATGCAGTCGTCGAAGCGTCGACGTCTTCGCGGAAACGCGGAGGAGCCCTTCGTCGCGAGGCTGTCGGAAATTGCGGGACGCGGCGCCAACGCCTCGCGCCGGTTGAAAACTCGGCCAGCGCGCCGGTTGAAAAGTGACCCCCTCGTTAGGTGGGGTTCACGATCCAGTGGTTGTGGAGCTTGAGCAGATTGTGCGTCGCAGCGACCAGCCGCCACTCCGACTGCGCGGCGGCTCTGCCTCTTCGCATGAACCGGTCGATGCGCCGGTTGTGTTTGATCTGCCCGTAGACGGGCTCGACGGTGATCTTGCGCTTGGCGTAGAGCTGGCGGCCGTGGTCGGTCAACAGCTTCTGGCGCATGACATCAAAGAAGCCGTGCTCCCAGCCAGGGCGGATCCCGTCGCGCATCGTTCCGTCAGGCGGGACCAGCACCTCGATCCCGCGCTCGGCGATCGACTGGATCTGCCGCGTGTGCCAGTAGCCGGCGTCGGCCAGGACCACTCCGGGCGGATCGACCACCTTGTGCTTGGCGAGCTGCCGCAGGGTGGTATCGAGCATCGGTTCGAGATGCCCGAAGTCCGGCGCGTCGATCGTGATCTCCGCGGCGAGGATCACCTGCTGCTCGTTCACCGCAGTCTGCGCGTTGTAGGCCTGGCGGGGCGGCGTGCCCTGCGTGCGCATCACCCTGGCGTCAGGATCGCAGAGATTGATCACGCCCTGCGGCATGTCGGGCGCCGTGAACGGCTTGCTGTTGCCGCGCAGCACCCGCCCTTTGGTGTCCCGTGCGCTTGCGCGCCATCGGTCGTAGCCTTGGTGGGCAGCCAACTCGACTCGATGGTTCTGCTCAAACCGGTCGAGCGCCCGAAACAGACGGTCCTCGCGATCACGCGGAATCGGCTGCGCCTGCTGGGCGCGGTGCGCTTCAAGCTCGCGGCGCGCGACTCGCGGCCACTCGCGCCGCCCGCCACGACGCAGCACCTCACGACCCAGCACCGCGGCTTCCAAATCGATCTCCGGATCGCTGCTCGCGCACTCTTTGATCGCCCGGCCCTTGCGTTCCTCCAACCGTCGCCTCGCGTCGGCTAGCGCCTGGCGGCGGCCCTCCGGGGTGCGTAGCTGCTCAGGCAACTCATCGCCACGGCGGTCCTTGCCATGCAGCCGGTCCTCCGCCTGATCGGTCTCCTCGGCCTCACGCAGGATCTGGGTGACCAGGTCCCGGTAGCTGCGGTTCTGATCCATCGACGCGTCCGCCTTGATCTTCGTCCCATCGATCGTGATCACCCCGACCGACACCAACCCCGCCTCAGCGCAAAGCGCAAGCACATCATCAAACAGCTCCGCGATCTCTGCCTCGTGCCGGCGGCGGAACTCCGCGATGGTTGAGTGATCCGGGCAGCGCATCCCCGTGATCACCTTAAACGCGACGTCCTCGTGGCACGCCCGCTCGATCGCTCGCGAGGACCGAATCCCGCGCGCGTACGCGTAGAGCAACAAGGCCACCACCACCGCCGGATCAAACGGAGCCCGGCCCGCTGCACCCAGCCGATACCGCTCAGCGAAACGATCGAGATTCATCTGATCAACAGCGCCGAGCACCGACCACACCAAATGATCCTCAGGCAGCCACTCCACCAACGACGGCGGCATCAACAACAACTGACCACGGTCAACCCCAGCGAATTCTCGAGCCATCCCGCCAGTCTCTTAATTTAAACCGGCCGGACAACGCCATTTTCCGACAGCCTCGCGACCAAGCGCTCATGAGTGACCAGGCCGAAGCGGACGAGTGGTTCTCGCGCAACGCGATCGTCCGGTTCGCCGACCTTGAGATGGCGTTGAGCGCAGCTCTACCTATGCACCGCGATTTGATCACGAGCAAGGCTGGACCGTGCCGCTTCTGGGCGAACAGCAGGTCGCGCGGCGGTTCGGAACCTGGCCCTGCATTCGTGCTGGCGGGGCATGGTGGCAGGCTGTTCGGATAGGCCCTGCGAGTGCGAAAAACCTGCGACCACTCTATGTGCGACGCGGTCCGGCGCTTGGCGGTAACTACTCTGCAGCGCCGAGCGCACGCTCTGGCTTCCCGTGGACGGGGTGGCTGATACCGCTAAAGCCGAATCGCGTGGGAGCGTGAGGACGATCTTGACCCTGCAGGGGGGGTGATTAACCGACGAGCCGGGCCGACAGCGCTGATCAGCTCCCGACCTGTCAGCCTACTGACGCTTACGAGAACATGCCGCAACCTTCCCCCCGGCCATGGGTTCGGTCCGTGTGACAGCCAAGTGCCGACCGCCGAGCGCCGAGGCTCGGTCGGTTATCGGGGACGGCCGGGAAGGTCTTCAGGAGGGGGTCTGGGTGATGGGTCGACGCAGCTTGCCGCAAAGGGATCCCATTAGGGCGCTTATCATTGCCGGACTTCTGGCCGCATCGATGATGGCTCCCGGCGCCGCGTCTGCCAGTGAGGACGGTTTTAGCTCGATTTCGTGTGGCTCTGTGTCTCTATGCGTGGCGAGCCTCGGGAGCGGGGTGCTGACGTCCACCGATCCCGGTCAGAGCAACGCGACGTGGAGTTCGGCTGGAATCCCAGGGGTCGATGACAGGGGAACCAGCAATACTCCAGTCTCCTGCTCGCCCGCCGGGTTCTGCGCCGTTGACCCAGGCGACGTCGTCACGTCTTCCCATCCCACAGGAGGGACGGCGGCGTGGACACTCACCGCGCATGGTGGACAGGATCGGCCCAGCCGCGGCGAGCCCAGCCCATTCGCCGGTCGCGGCGTGGCTTGCACGGGCAGATCAACATGCGTGGCCGGGATGGCCGCGTCCGCACATCCCGGTCTGAGCCCGTTTGTCTGGAGCCCGTTCGGCCGGGTCCTGCCCCGCCAGGCGACCGAGGACGGGACGTCGTGCGCGTCGCCATCGCTGTGCGTCTTGTTCGCCGGAAACCCACAGTCGACGGGAACGACGATCGTGCACTACTCGACACACCCCATAGGCGGCGTGTCCGCGTGGCGCTCCAGCTACCTGATCCCGTACGTCGTCCAGTCGGCGACATGCGCGTCGCCGTCACTTTGCGTGGCGCTCGTCTACACGTCTAACGCGTCCCTGGACGGACTCGCCGAGCCCGGAATCGCGTACTCCACCAGCCCGACGGCGGGACCGTCGAGCTGGCATTTCACCGCCATACCGCCACTGCCGAACTCCCAAGACTTGATCAGCAACGCCCACATCGCATGCGCGTCCACCAACCTATGCGTGGCCGCCATCACCGGAGCCTACAGCGGCACGAACGAGGTGCTTTGGTCAACAGATCCCACCGGCGGGACCAGGGCCTGGTCCATGAACGCGCTCCCCGGTCGGTTCAGCATCCTGACCGGGATCTCCTGTACGGCGCCGTCACTATGCGCGATCCTGGCCCCAGCCCCGTCACCCCAGGTGAGACTCTCGACAGATCCAGCGGGCGGACCTTCGACCTGGACCACGACCCGGGTCGCTGTGCCCGGACCGCCGCTCACCCCGCGACGGATGACCATCACCAAAGCCGCGATCACGGGGGTCGCGGCCGGTCACCCAAAGCTGACATTCACCGCCGCCCGCGGCGCAAACGCCCCCGGAATGTGGGGCTTCTATATTCAACTGCCTCATGGCCTGAAGTTCCCGGGC
>JBOGYN010000682.1:0-4299 GCA_050696855.1 Solirubrobacteraceae bacterium
AGTCTGATTCGCGCGTCGCCGTGCTGCTCCCCCAGACCTTCATGAACGAGGCCGGCTCGTCGGTTGGACCTGCCCGCGGCTCGCTCAAGGTGCCGCTTGACCATGTGGTCGTGCTCCACGACGAAATCGACATCCCGTTCGGGGAGATCCGGGTCCGCTTGGGCGGCGGACTCGCTGGGCACAACGGGCTCAAATCGCTCAAGCAGGGGCTCGGCTCGGGCGACTTCGTCCGCGTCCGGGCCGGCGTGGGCCGGCCGCCGACCACCGATCCCGACCGCGTCGCCGCCTACGTCCTGGGTCGTTTCCGGGAATCGGCCGCGGATG
Source organism: Solirubrobacteraceae bacterium (assembly GCA_050696855.1). Lineage (GTDB taxonomy): Bacteria > Actinomycetota > Thermoleophilia > Solirubrobacterales > Solirubrobacteraceae > Palsa-465. Next base: position 325 of record JBOGYN010000682.1, read on the forward strand.
TGCAGGCGCTGATCGACGGTGCCGCCGACGCCGCCGAGCAGATCATCTCCGACGGTCCGCCCGAGGCTTGACCAGAGGCTCAGCGGGACGCCCACGAGCGGTGCCTAGACTGAAAAGTCAGGCTTAGATGCTCAGTTCTCTCCTCGCCCACGCCGACGAAGATCCCCAGACCGCGGCGCTGCACCGTGAGGGGGGTCGTGCCTTCGTTTCCCAGTCGCTGCGGCCCTATCTGATCGCGGCCCTCGTCGACCGCGACCCATCCCGGCCGGTGGTTGTGGTGGCCGGCGACGACCGCGCCGCCCGTGACCTCGCCGCTGGGCTGAAGACCTGGCTCGAGCCGCGCACGGTCCGCTACTACCCGACCCGCGGCGTCAACTACGAGTCGCACCTGGCCCCGCCGCCGCACCTGGTCGGGTTGCGAATCGCCGCCCTGGACGCCCTTTTGCAGCCTGGTGGCGTGGCGCCGGTCGTTGTGGTCAGCGCCGTCGCCCTTTCGGAGAAGGTGCCCGACCCGGAGATGCGCCCCCACGGGTTTGAGCTCCGCATCGGCGAGCTGATCGACCTCGACGAGTCCGCACTCGACCTCGTCGCCGCCGGCTATGAGCGCGTGGACCAGGTCGAGGACCGGGGCCAGTTCGCGATCCGCGGCGGCCTGCTCGACCTGTTTCCGGCCACCGAGGACCGCGCCGTCCGGGTCGACTTGTTCGGGGACGAGATCGAGTCCCTGCGCTGGTTCTCCACCTTCACCCAGCGGTCTTTGGGTGACGCTTCCGTGGTGGAGGTGGCCCCCGCCGCCGAGCTGGCCCCCGAGCATCGCGAGCTGGCCGAGATCGCGGCTTTGGAGGACGCCTCCGAGCGCCCCGACATCGCCGAGCTGCTCCCGGTCGAGAACTTCCACTCGTGGCTCTCGCTGGCTGGCGATGGAGCCGAGATCCTGATCGCGGGGGAGGAGGACGTCACGCCTGCGCTGGCCGACCACTGGCAGGACGTCACCGCCTCCTTCCACGACGAGGACGCGCACTCGTTGTACGTTGCCCCGGAGGCGATCCTGGGCGAGCTCGACCGCCGCGTCAAGATCCGTTTGTCGAGCGTCGACCAGGACCAGCAGTTTGCCTTCCGCGCCCAGGCCGCCGACATCGCCGCCCGCGGCCTCAAGGAGGCCGAGCCCGAGCTCGAGAAGCTCGCCCGCTCCGGGTACCGGCCCGTGGTCACGTTCGCCCGCCGTGGTGACGGGGAGCGGTTTGCCTACAACCTCGGCCGGCTGAAGGTCAGGTGGCTCGGTGAGGATCGCGGGTCGGGCGCGGGGTCGATCACCTTCGCTGCGGCTCGCTTGCAGGCCGGCTTCATCGCTCCCCAGTTCCATTTGGCGGTCATCCCCGACCACCGGTTGTTTCATCGCCGCCGGGCGGCGCCGTCGCCCGGGCGTGAGCGCGGCCGCGGGGTCCTGCGCAGCTTCGCCGATCTGCGCACCGGCGACATCGTCGTCCACGAGGACCACGGCATCGCCCGCTTCGCCGGCTTTGACACCAAGACCGTGGCCGAGGTGACGCGGGACTACCTGTACCTCGAGTACGCGGGCTCAGACCGCGTGTTCGTCCCGGTCGACCAGCTGGCCAAAATCAGCCGCTACGTGGGGGCAGGCGGCTCGCATCCGCCGTTGTCAAAGCTCGGCGGCTCGCGCTGGGAGACGCTCAAGGCCCGGGCCCGGCGCGCCGCCCAGGAGCTGGCCGGCGAGCTCCTGAACCTGTACGCCGAGCGCAAGCGCCGGGCCGGCCACCCCTTCCCGCTGGACAGCGACTGGCAGCGGGAATTCGAGGACGCGTTCCCGTTCACCGAGACCCCGGACCAGCGCGACGCGATCGAGTTCGTCAAGGCCGACATGGAGGCGCCGCGGCCGATGGACCGCCTGATCTGCGGCGACGTCGGCTACGGCAAGACCGAGGTCGCGCTGCGGGCCGCCTTCAAGTCGGTCCAGGACGGTAAGCAGGTGATGCTGCTCGTGCCAACCACGATCCTCGCCCAGCAGCACTACGGCACGTTTTCCGAGCGCCTCAAGGACTACCCGGTGACGATCGAGCAGGTTTCGCGCTTCCGGCCCGCGGCCGAGCAGAAGGCGACGGTGGCGCGCTTCTCGCGCGGAGAAGTGGACATCCTGATCGGAACCCATCGCCTGCTTTCGCGTGACGTCCGGGCGCGTGATCTCGGTCTGCTGATCGTGGACGAGGAGCAGCGCTTCGGCGTCAAGCAGAAGGAGCTGCTGCGCCAGCTCAAGCTCCGCGTCGACGTGATCGCGATGAGCGCCACGCCGATTCCCCGCACCCTGCAGATGTCTTTGGCCGGGGTGCGCGACATCAGCGTGATCGAGACCCCGCCCGAGGGCCGGCGACCCGTCAAGACCTACGTCGGCGAGTACGACGAGGAGCTCGTCCGGCGGGCACTGCTGCGCGAGAAGGAGCGCCACGGCCAGGCCTTCTTCCTCCACAACCGGGTGGAGACGATCGACGAGACCGCGGTGCGTCTGCGGGGGCTGTGCCCGGGGCTGCGCTTCGAGGTCGCCCACGGCCAGATGGATGAGGGCACGCTCGAGAAGCGGATGCTCGCGTTCTTGCGCGGCGATGCCGACGTCCTGGTCTGCACGAGCATCATCGAGTCGGGGATCGACATCCCCCAAGCCAACACGCTGATCGTCGAACGGTCCGACATCTTCGGCCTCTCCCAGCTCTACCAGATCCGCGGCCGGGTGGGCCGTTCGCGCGAGCGGGCGTATGCGTATTTGCTTTACCCGAGCGCCGCGGCGCTGACGCCCGAGGCGGCCCAGCGCCTGTCCGCTCTGTCTGACTACACCGAGCTCGGCGCCGGCTTCAAGATCGCCATGCGCGACCTCGAGCTGCGCGGGGCCGGCAACCTGCTCGGCGATGAGCAGTCCGGCCACGTGGCCGCGCTCGGTTTTGAGCTCTACATGCAGATGCTCGACGAGGCGGTGGCCGAGTCCGAGGCGGCTGCCGCCACGAACGGTGACGGGGCTTCCGGTGCGTCTGAGGAGTGGGAGCCGGTGCGCCTCGATGTCAGCGTCGATGCCTACGTTCCGGCCGACTACATCCCCTACGAGCAGGCCAAGGTCGACGTCCACCGCCGGATCGCCGGCGCCCGCGAGGTCGCTGACCTGGCGCTGTTGCGCGATGAGCTCGAGGACCGCTTCGGCGAGCCCCCGGAACCGCTGCTCAACCTGATCTCCTTGCAGCAGGCGCGGATCAAGTTCGGCCTGGCCGGCGCCCGCGCGGTGACGATCCGGGGCGATCGTCTGGCCATGACGCCGATCGAGCTCGACTCTGTCCGGGCCAAGGCGTTCCGGGCCGAGATCCCCGAAGCTCTGTATGAATCGGGCAAGTCCCAGCTCTCGGTGCGGATGCCCAAGGACGGTGCCCAGCGGTTCCCGGCCATCGTGCGCGCCGCCGACGTGCTGCTGTCGGTCGCGCGTGACGCCGACGGTGACGGTGGCGGCGACGGCGAAGGCGAAGGCGAAGGCGACGGAGACGGCGACGGCGACGGCGGGTCGGATCCCGCGGCCGCGGGATCCGCCGAAGCCCAGACGGCTTCGGTCTAACCGCCGGCCGCCGACCGGGCCCACGCGAAACCGCTGCGAAACCCAGTTGGCAGCGGTTTGACGTGTCGGTCTCAGGCGGTCAGCGCAACACCTTGGAAGTTTGTCAGTTTGAGCCTGACTGGCTTTGACGGAGGCGGCGCATCGGGGGACGCAGGGGGCGGTGCGATGGCCACCCCCAAACCGTGACAGCAACGGTGTGACGGGTGGTCACGCCGGCGTGCCAAAAGTGTGCGCTACCGAAGGAACCCCTAAGCGCGGGACCAACACGCAATCTGCTCGCTACTATCAGCCGGGTCGTATGAAGACTCGTAGGCTGATCCCGGCGCTTGGCGCCTTTTTTGTGCTCATCGCGCTGGTCGTGTCCGGCTGCG
>JBOGYN010000683.1:0-1741 GCA_050696855.1 Solirubrobacteraceae bacterium
AGTCGCCGGCGGGGAGAGCGCGGCGTTCAGTCGCGGCTTGTTGCTGGGCGAACTTGTAGGGGTAGCGCTCGCGGGTGTCGACGAGGATCGTGAGGTGCGCGAGCTCAGCGGCGCGGCGGCGGGGGACGCGGATCCCGGGGCGGGCTTGGCGGGTCGTGCGGGCGGATTGCCAGAAGATCCCCTCGCGTCCGCCCTGGATGCGGGTGAACACGAGCTGGGAGCGGTTCTCACGCGGGCGGTCGAGCACAAGATCGATCGCGACACCGCGGCGTTGGCAGGAGCGGATCGGGATCCGCTCGATGATCTGCGGATCATCGGGCCATCGCTCGGCGCGGTGGCAGTAGACCTTCGCGGTCCGTGGCCAGCTGTCGCGCGCCTTGAGGATGAGCTCGCCGTTGGGGAGCGGAAGTCGGATCAGGAACGGCAGGGTCGAGTCGGGATCCGGATTCGCGGCGACCTCGAACAGGGCGAGGCGAGGCTTGGTTTCGGTCATGAGGCTTGGGCTTCGGCCTGTGAGTCGAGCCGGTCGAGGAGGCCGTCGAAGATCTTCAGCCGGCCGACCTGGCCCTTGTCTTTCGCGTCGTCGCGTTGGCGTTTGATCGTGGGACGGAACTCGAGCGTCGTCTGAAAATAGACGCACGATTCGCAGATCGACTCGAAGTGGCAGTCAAGCCCGACGGGGCGCGCGCAGTATCCGTTGCCGAGCATCCGCCGGTGCATCTCGGCGCGAAGCTTGCGCATCTCCGACCCCTCCGCGTCGGCCGGGAGTTCCTTGGGGGCGTCGTAGAGCGCCTCGACCTGCTCTGAGACCTTGAAGTACTCATCGGCGACGGTGCGGTTGGAGATTTTGGCGTAGACCATCGTCATCCGCATCGACTTGTGCCCCAGCAGCGCGGCGATCGCCTCGAGCGACATCCCGCGGTTGATCGCCTGCGTCGCCAATGTGTGGCGGAGCTGGTGTGGGGTCACGTTGCCGAGCCCGGCCTCGGTGGCGACCTTCTGTAGTGCCTTGCGGACGCTCTCTGTGCCGAACCGGCGGCCGTGTGCCATGAACAGCCACGGCTCGCGGAGGTTCGCCGGGCGGTCCGCGACCCAGGCGTCCAGCAGCTCCTTTAGTTGCGGGTGAAGCGGGATGTAGCGGTCGGTGCGGAGCTTCCCCAACGGCACGTGCAGCCAGTACGCCGAGCCGATCTGCACGACCGAGTCGACCTTCAAGTCGAGGAACTCGCCGCGTCTGAGCCCGGTGCGGGCGAGGAACTCGACCGCGAGACGTGCGAACGGGTCATCGGTGGCGCGGGCGGCCTGGATCAGCTTCCTGGCGGCGCCGTCGTCGATGAACCGTGGCAGCGGGTCATCGAGCTTCGGCACGTCGCCCGGGAACATCAACGTGCGAGTGGGTGCGTCCCCTCCGTCCCACTCGCTGAGCCGTTCAAGGCAGATCCGGAGTGTGCCGAGCGCGCCCGCCAGCGTCCGCTTCGAAAGCGGGCCGCCCCGGGAGCTGCGCTTGCCGGCCAGGTGGCGCTTGTAGCGCTCAATATCCGCGCGGCGTAGGTCGCGTACCGCCCGGACCTCCGGCGCCTGCTCAGCCAGCCACAGCGCGAACTCGCGCAGCGTGCCTTCCACGTGCGGGATCGACGACGGGCGCAAAGTCACACGCATCTGCTCGACGTATCCCTGCAGCGTCTCGGCCAGCCTTGGCGGGACGCTCGCCCACTCACGTGCGCGCGCCTCGGACTGGTTG
>JBOGYN010000684.1:0-3429 GCA_050696855.1 Solirubrobacteraceae bacterium
TTCTTGACCTTCGGGCTCTCCCGGGCCGCCGGGGTCCGGCTGAACTCAAAGAAGGAGCGGACCGCGAACGCCGCCGAGAAGCAGCTCAAGCTCCAGCGGCGCGAGGCCAAGCGACGTCGGCCGTAGAACGACGAACGCCCCGCCGGCCGAAGCCGACGGGGCGTTCTCTCTGCACATGGCTCGCTCGGGGCCACGGTATCAGCGGATGAGGTTGCGCACGAACCGCTCAGCCTCATAGTCCGAGGCGGTCGCCGAATGCACGCCGCCATGCCCGCGATGATGCCACCGACACCGCCACTCCAGGTTCGCGGCCGACTCCACCCACGCGCCCACCTTGTCAGGATCGCTGACGCCAGGGTAGACGCGCTCCAGCCGCGCCAAGTCCACGCCGTTTTGCAGCGCGAACTCGATGTGGCAGTGATGGAGCTCGAGCGGGTGCTCGTGGTCGCACTCGCTGCCGTCGCCGGTCTGGACGGCGTAGACGCACTTGGCGGTCGCCTTCGTGCGCCGCCGGTACTCGTTGAAGTCCCGGTAGTGCGGGTCATCGGCCCTCGGCTCGTGCGCCGGGTACGAGATGACGTAGGAGTGCGTGACCTTCTGCGTGTGCGCGTCGGTCACTTGCCCGACGGAGGGGCCGGGGGCGCCGGCGCCGGGGTGGGCTTGGGCAGGTTGGGGAGCAGGTACGCGACGATCGCGAGCGCGACACCGCTCGCGGCGATCGTGACCGACGTCGCGTCGATCCGGCCGTCCGCGAACGACTTGACGATCGCGGTCGCCAAAGCGAGCGCGGCCGGGACAACGGCCTTCGTGAACGGCGAAAGCGGGCCCAGCAGCGCCGCGAGCTTCGCGAGCGCGGTGTTGATGGCGTCCGACATGGGACTCCTCCTTGGTTGTACGACGGTTGTCGAATAAGCGTGGGGGTTGACGGCCAGCGCCCGCGCGAGCTCGGCGGGGCACAGCGACGCGGCGACCTGCTCGAACACGAACCAGCCGCGCTCAAGCGCCGTCGCAGCCAGGCCCGAGCAGATCTGCGTAGCGTCCCCGCCGAACCACAGGCCACGGCCTGGGGTCAGCATCCGCAGCCCAGTCCCGACGAACGTGACCAGCCCGTACCGCTCCCCGAGCTGCGCGTGCAGGTACGCGAGCGCCTGCGCCAGGTCATCGCCGGTCAGGCCGGTGTGGACGATGATCCGGTCGCGGTCCGCGTACTCACTGAGCGGGCTCCGGACGACGCCGCGGGCGCGCGCTTCGATGATCGCGCCGTCAGCGACGACGACCGCGACGTGCGTCAACCGGCGCCACGGCCGCAGACTCGGCCGGATACTCTGCCCGAGCTGGATCATCCACGCGATCGGGCCGCGTCGGCGGACGAACACCAGGTCCCCCGGCACCACCTCGGCCGGCGCGCCGGCGGCGACGAGCTCCTGGCGCATCAGGACCGCGGGCCTATGCGCCTTACCGTCCAAAAGTCAGACGCGAGGCCCCGCGAGAAATAACTCTCGGGCAAGTAGAAGTCCCAGCCGTCACCCCAGGCCCCCCACGAGTTGCGGCACGCCTTCGTCCGCGGCGGTATCCCATGCGCGGTCGCCGTATAGCTCGAGTTATAGCCCCAGCACCACACGCAATGACCGCCGAGCACCTGCTCGCCCCGCTCGGGGATCGGCACGACGCCAGTCGCGGCGACCTGCTCGCTCTCGAAGCTCTCATAGACGGTGAACCCGAACACGAACGGGAACCCCGACGCGATCGCCTGATCCAGATGCGGGAAGCGGACCGCCTCGTAGACCAGCGCCTCCTGCCTGGTCGCGTCGGCGTAGTCCTGCTTGGACGGCGCGACATCGAACACCTGGTCGCTGTACGGGAACTCCGAGTCAGAGCACACGCCGTACTTGACGACGCCGCCGACCGCGTCACGGACCTGCGCGCCGGAGTCCTGGCCGGTCGTCCCCTCCGGCAGCCGCGCGTCGTAGTAGATCATCGCCCGGGACGGGACGACCACCGGCTCGCCCTGCTTCTGCTGGTCGAACATGACCACGCCGGCGGTCCCGTGGCCGGTGCACGATCCCTGCTGACCCTGGTTGAGGACCGGGATCTTCGACACGTCGAGCGCGACCGAGGTCGGGAGCCGCTGCGCCGCGACCGTGGGCAGGAACTCGTGGTCGCGATGGTCGGGGAGCTGGGGAAGCCAGCCAAGGCCGTAGCGGCCGTGAACGAGGTGCCTGCTCATCGGTGCGTCTCCTTGTCGGGGTGGGGGTGCGTCCGCTCCGGGAGCGCACGGATCTGCAGGCGGCAGCGATGCCACGACCGTCGCCACGCGAGCACGCCGACGACCGCCAGCGCGGCGAGCAGGCCGAACCCGAGGATCTGGCCGAACATCAGTCGTTCTCCCGCTGCGGTTCGGCCACCACGGGGTCCGGCGGCGACACCGCCGCGTCGGCCGCAGCCTCAAGCTCAGCTAGAACCTTCGCGTTGGCCGCGTCGTGGAGCTTGTAGAACGCCTCGAACTCGAGGTGGTTCGCCTCGGATTGCTCCATCGGCTCGCCGTTGTAGATCACGTCCGTTTTGGCGCCGCACTGCCTGCACACGGCGTAGCGGGGCTTGGGCGGCCAGCTCAAAGCGCACGAGGAGCACCTGCGTACAGACATGCGGCATCCTCCCGGAGGGGTATGCTGAGGGAACGAAAGCGCCCCGGCGCGGCTGGAACCGCCCGGGGCATGGCCACCACGATTGGAGCGTGATGACAATGCCGGAGACTAGAGACCCAGCGACTCGGTACTTGCCTTCGAGGTCATCTTCTAGCGGGCGAGAACGTCTACATCCGACCCGACACAGGCGTCCGTCAGTGCCGCGCATGCAGGCGATGGCGCGATCAGGGGCGACGAGGGTGAGGGTTCGGCTACCAGTCGGCGACCGGCCGACGGGCGACCATGCGGCGAGCGAGCCGGTGAAACGCGCCGCCGAGCGTCGTGACGTGCTTACCGGCGCGGTAGTGCAGCGCCGTCCACCGCGGCTTCCGAGCCGTGTGCTTCAGCAGCCGGCCGGTGTGGTTGGCGACGAACGCGATCCGGTCGGCGAGCAGCCGCAGGTGCGAGCTCGTGCTCCGGCACACCGCGCGACGTGCCGGAGCCTCACAGCGGAAGCGATCCCAGGTCAGGACGGTGTTGCGCTCCCGAGCGAAGTTCCCCGGGCCGAAGTGTCGGACCGTATTCGGCAGCCAGTCGTAGTGCCGCGGGTCCGGGGGCTTCGGTGCCGTGTACGGCCACTGGCCGTAGTCGCTGGCGAGCGCCCGATCGTTGTCGTAGAGCGCGCCGTTCAAGTACTGCTCGAGCGGCGCGATCGACTTCGGCAGCCACGCCCCGCCCGACCACGCGTACGTCTGCCAGTTCTCCGAGCCGACGACGCCGTGCTCGTGGAGGTACAGCACCTGGT
>JBOGYN010000685.1:0-5495 GCA_050696855.1 Solirubrobacteraceae bacterium
TACCTGGGCATGGTCCGCCAGTGGCAGGAGCTGTTCTGGGACAAGCGCTACAGCCAGGTGGACATGGGCCAGTGGCCGGATTTCGTCAAGGTGGCCGAGGCGTACGGCGCCACCGGGATCCGGCTGCAGGACAAGAGCACGCTGGTCAAGGACATGGCCGCCGCGATCGCGACCGAGGGCCCGGTGCTGGTCGATGTTCGCGTCACCCGCGAGGAGAACACATACCCGATGATTCCGGCCGGTCAGGCCGCCCGGGACATGGTCGGCTGATGGGCGAGCCGGGCACCAAAGAAGTGCTCTCGCTCGACGAGCTCGAGGCCGCCGTCGGCACCCGGTCAGGGCGCAAGCACGTGCTCTCGATCCTGGTCGAGAACAAGCCCGGCGTCCTCACTCGCATCACCGGGCTGTTCGCCCGTCGGGGCTTCAACATCGACACCCTCGCCGTGGGCCCGACTGATGACGAGAGGTTCTCGCGCATCACGCTGACCCTCGACGGCGCCGTGCATCCGATCGACCAGGTCACCAAACAGCTGCACAAGCTGATCAACGTGCTCAAGATCCGTGATCTCGAGCCCGTGGAGACCCTGGCCCGGGAGCTGGCCCTGTTCAAGGTCTCCGCCGACGGCGCGGCGCGGGCCGAGGTGATGCAGGTGTGCGAGATCTTCCGGGCCAAGATCGTCGACGTGACGAAGCGCTCGGTCGTGATCGAGGTGACCGGAACGTGCGACAAGGTCGACGCCTTCGAGCGTCTGATCCGTCCGTTCGGACTGATCGAGATGGGGCGGACGGGCGAGATCGCCATCTCGCGCGGGCGCAGCGAGACCTGAGCCCCCGGAGCGGGCTGTCTAAGGGTGCGGGGCGCGGGCTCGCTGCACCATCGCGCGATCCCGCGGGGCCTTGGGACCGATTGCGAGCAGGGCCGCGACCGAGGGCCGCTGGGGCGTTGACGAAGCGTAGGTGCGCAAGGTGTAGCTCGAGGTCTGGAGCGTCCGGACGAGCTGGAAGCCGGAGAGCGACGTTGTCTTGGGCAAGGACTCGTCGGTGGCAACAGGGTCGATCACCTCAACCCGGCTGACCGCCGCGCCGCTTCCCGGGTACCGGCCCAGTGCGGGCATGTAGGGGGTCAGAGACTCGCGCGACAGCCGGTCGCCGATGATCACCTGGGCCGCCGCCGGCGCGCCGAGCGCCTGGCTGACGCCGCGCCAGTCGGGCCGCTGGAGGACCGGGTCGCGGATCACTCCGATGACACAGGCGACGCTGACCAAGGCGAGCCCAGCCAAGGTCGCGGACCCGAGCCTGCCCACACCCTCGGCCGCACACCCCAGGGCGATCACGAGGGCCAGGGCCGGCCACGTGGGAAGCAGGTTGCGGGTTTCGAAGTAGTTGGTGCTGGCCAGCGACACGACTAGGGCGAGGATTACCCCACCCAAACCGATCGCTAATGGCCACAGAGCCGCTCGCCGCCCCTCCAACCGGGCCCGGAAAGCCAGGAGGGCCAGGGCGGCCACGACGAACACGCCGGCCAGGGCGTTTACGGCCGCCTTGGCCGGCTGACCGAAAGCGACGATGTCCTGCCGGGCCAGTGACGCCAGCCGGTACGGAACCGAGCCGCCGCTGGTGGCCAGCACGCTGGCTCGGCCGTCGTTCTGGTGGATCAGGAGCGGCGCCAGCGCGACGGCCATGATCACAATTGGAGCCAGCCCACTGGCCAAGCGCGTGATCGTGACCTCCCGGGAGCGCCGGAGGCGGAAGATCAGCCACAACGCCTCGGGGACGACGACGAAGACGGCGAAGTAGTGCGTGCACAGAGCGAGCGCACAGCACAGGCCCCAGACCAGAAGCCGCCCGCGCTCGGGATGCTCGATGGCCCGGAGCATTGCCAACAGGCTGAGCGCGCTGAGCAGGGTCAGCAGCGAGTAGGCCCGAGCCTCCTGCGAGTACCAGAACAGCAGTGGGCTGACCGCAGCCAGGAGGGCCGCCGCTTGACCGACCCGCTCGGAGATCAGACGTCGCCCCAGCTCCCACATCACCGGCAGGACGAGCAGCCCTGCGAGTGCGGAGAACGATCGCAGGCCAGCCTCGCTGGTCCCGAACACGCGCGACCAAACCCAGAGCAGGACGTAGTACAGCGGGGGTGTCGATTCAGTCGCCGGCACCGTCGAGATGACGTGGCCGAGCCCGTGGAAAACGATCCCGCGGGTAACCGCCTCGTCGTACCAGAAGCTCTGAGTCCCGATGGTGGGAAAGCGCACGGCGGCGCCGACGAGGACGATCGCGCCCAGCATCCAGTTCGTCGGAAGGGCGAGGCGGCGGCGCGCTCGCGCTTCGGCCCCCAGGGGCTTCGTGGCGCTCACCGGCTAAGCGTAGGGGGTCGGGCTGCCGGATCCGGCGGCTACGGCCTGGCGCCGGATGAGCGGTCCCCGCTGGCCGGGCCGGGGGTTGCCGCCGGCTGCCGTTTTCGAGTAGGCTGCGCCTTGGACCGGTTGGTTCGCTCGGGCGCGGCGTGCTCTACACGGTCACTTATGCCGCCGCCCATCGCCACATTGCTTGGCCACCGGACGCTCCGAGCCGCCACGCGGGGCGGGTTGTCAACCCTGGTCGTTTTCTTCGCCCTGTTCGTCGGACCGTTCGTCCGCGCCGCTCATGCGACGCGACGCCACCCCGAGCACGCCCGGCACACCAAGCATTCCCACCGTGCCAGGCATTCCCACCGTGCCAAGCATTCCCGGCACGCCAAGCACGCCGGACGGACGTTCTACGTGTCGCCTCACGGTCATAACGCCCGCAGCGGTCGCAGTCCCGCCCGGGCGTGGCGCACCGTCGGTCGTGTCGACCACGCTCGGCTGAAACCCGGCGATCGCGTCCTGTTTCAGGGGGGCGCCAGCTTTGCGGACAACACGCTCATGCCCGGATGGGGCTTCGACGCGTCCGGGACCCGCCGGGCCCCGATCACCTTCGGCTCCTACGGCAGCGGAGCGGCACGCTTGATCAAGGGTGTTTGGCTCGGCACCGACTCAACCCATCCCCACGGCCCGAGTTATCTCACCTTCCGCCATCTTGCGCTCGGACCCAGCCAGGGCTTTCAGGGCACTGGAAACCACATCACGCTCCGGCGGCTGGAGATCACCGACCTCATGCCCGGAGCCTCGACCGCTGAGGTCGCGATCGAGACGCAGGGCTCGCACTGGGTGATCGCCAACAACTACATCAACCGGACCGGCGACTCCGGGATGCTGCTCGGCTTCAACGCCAATGGGCCGGACGACCCGGCGGGTGGCTATCACTACCGGGTGTTCGGCAACGTGATCACCAACACTGGGCTCAACGCCCACCTCGGCTACGCGGCCCATGGAATCTACCTCAAGGTCGCCGACGCCTACATCGCCCACAACCGGATCAGCAACTACGCCGCCGACGGCGTCTCGGTGCGCTACCGCGACGCCTCAGTCGTCCGCAACGCGATTGGCGCCGGGCCGATCGGAATCGCCTGGTACCAGTATGACTCACACCCTGGTGTGAGCCGCTTCACGCGCAACCTGATCACTGCCACCTCGGTCGCCGGAATCTTCATCTGCGGCGTCAAGGAGGGCTGCCTGCGCCCGCTGGAGACCTTCGTAATCGCACAAAACCGCATGGCTCTGGCCCACGGCGTCTCGCTCAACCTGCAGCCCACCGCCGGACGCTACCGGCGTCGCTGAGAGTCCCCCGGAGATTCTCGGGGCGCCCGGGGCGCTTGCGTGCGCACGCCCAGCGCGCAGTACGCTTCGCCGATGCTTGCCAGGGTCAAGACGGCTGCTGCCCGCACGCGCGACTCGGCCACCAACCCGGCGGTGCTGATGGCCTTCCGGTGGTTGCTCGTCGCCCGAAATCTATCCGCTGCGCGCGAGCGACCCCGCGAGGCTCTCGCTTACCTCTTGCACAGCCGCGAGGTGACCAACCTCACCTATGAGCTGGAGAACATCGCCGAGTTGACCGGCGCCGTCTCCGAAGGTCTCGGCGTAGGCGAGGAGTCCGTGCGCGGTTGGGTCGCCGAGCTCGAGGGCGACGTCGGGCTGCGCGCTGACCTCGAGAGCAAGCTGCGGGCGCGGTCCAATCGCGACAACGAGCCCCGCTTCGGCAAACGCTTTGCGACCTACGCCGCGATCCGGGCCTCGTGCCCGCGCGTGGTCATCGAGACCGGCACCCATGACGGCCTGGGCACGCGCGTGATCGCACGGGCGCTGGAGCGCAACGCCGCTGAGGGCTCGTCTGGCCAGGTGCACACGTTCGACATCAATCCGGGCAGCGGCTGGTTGATCGACCCCGCCCCGGGACTCATTTCCCGCCACGTCGGCGACGTGCGGGAGCTGCTGCCCGCCGTCGCCGCTGCCGACGGCGTCAACTTCTTCATTCAGGACAGCCTCAAGACCTACGAGCACGAGCGCTGGGAGTTCGAGACCGCCCGCCGACACGCCAACGGCGACCTCATCCTCTACACCGACGATGCGTCCGCAACGGATGCCCTGCCCGAGCTCAGCCAGCGCTGGGGTGCGCGCTACCGGTCATTTCACGAGCGGCCCGCCGGACATTTCTGGCCCGGCAACGAGGTCGGGATCGCGGTGCTGGGCGCAGACAAACCTGCTCTGCCACAGGTGCCCCTTCGGTCCGGTAATCAGATTTCCTCGCCCCACGAGGACTGATCGATGGCCCGTCGATGGCGTGAGAGCATGCTTGTCAGCACGCTGCTGCGTGGGCCGCAGGTGTTCGCCCTGAGGAGCTGGTTGAGGCTGCTCGAACTCCAGAAGCTCGGTCGGTCGCGCGGCGCCCAGGGCGGCACGGTGGTGCTCACCGTCCGGCGTTGGCCAGACCAGCCGTTGTATGTCCGACCGGGTGGCACCGACTGGGAGACCGTTCACGGGTCGTTGATTCGCGGCTACCACCGGCCGCCTCTCGAACTCGGGCGTCTGGGGACGATCCTCGACCTCGGGGTCAACATCGGCGTGACGGTCGCGGACTTCGCCAGCCATCATCCCGAGGCGCGAATCCTCGGCGTGGAACTCGACGGCGCTAACGTCGAGCTGGCCCGACGGAACACTGCCGCCTGGAGAGACCGAGTTGAGATCCTGCACGGTGCGGCCTGGAGCGAGGATGGGGAGATCGGCTACGGGGGTGACCGGGGCGAGTGGGCCTACCGCGTCGTTCCCGCGATGGACGAGCGGACCGCGGCGCAGATGATCGATCGCGTACCGGCTTTCTCGATGGGCACGTTGATCGAGCACCTGGAGCCGGACGGCCTGGTGGATTACGCCAAGATGGACATCGAGGGTGCCGAGCGCTTCGTGCTGGCCGCGGCGGCTGACGACGGCTGGGCGACGCGGGTTCGCTGCATCTCCGTGGAGGTGCATCTGCCGCTGGACGTCGCCGGCTGCTCGGCCATGCTCCAGCGGCTTGGCTTCCGGACCGTCGTCGACCCCAGCGGCATCCCGGCCGTGGTCGGCTATCGATGACCCCTTCGG
>JBOGYN010000686.1:0-2114 GCA_050696855.1 Solirubrobacteraceae bacterium
GACGACGACAACGCGGCGGTCGTCGCAGCGATGAAGGAGGTGGCCGTCGATGGACTCGTCGCCGCCCGGCATCTTCGGGACGCGATCTACGAGGTCCGTGCGGACGGCGAGCGGGTGACATACCGCCTGCTGTTCGCCACCGAAGGGCGGATGAGTCACATCCTGCTGGCTCTCGAAGCGTTCGGGAAGAAGACCCAGACTACGCCGCCGCGGGAGATTGCCCTCGCCGAGCGCCGGTTGAAGGACTGGCGGTCGCGAGGTCGAACGGTCAAGCTGTCAGTATCTCGAACTTGATATCTCGTATTCGCTATGAGAGGATTCGTGAGATGAGCCGAGCTCCCAAGAAGGACTTCCTCGACGAGCTGATCGAGGAACGCACGCGGACGAACCCCGACTTCCCGGAGTTGGTGGAGACTGCCCTGCGGACACGCCGGCTCCTCCGGTCTCTTGCTGAGCGGCGCCGGGAGTTGGGGCTGAGCCAGACGCAGATCGCCGCCAGGATGGGGACTTCGCAGTCGGCCATTGCGCGTCTCGAGGCAGGAGGAGCGGATCCTCGCCTCTCGACGGTCGAGCGGTATGCCCGCGCGCTTGGCGAAGAACTTGAGCACCGTCGGGTCGCCACCGGCTAACCCAGGCTACCTCGCGGCTCCGGCTAATCTCATTGAAGCGCGGGGAACATCTGTTTCCAATGTCCACCACGCGGGTAACCTCTTGGGGTGATGCCGCATCGACGGTCACGAGCCGCGTCGGGCGCCGACCTTCCCGAAACGGAGATCCTGCGCCTCCTCGATCAGGCGCGCGATGGTGCGGACGCAGAGCGCATCATTGCGGTTGCCACCCTGAGTGGCGTCGAGCCACTCCGGCGGTTGCCGTTCTCTGGATCAGAGCTTGGACGATTCGTCGCCTGCGGCTCGCCCAACGAAGTGCTTGCGCTGGGCCGCTACTTCGCTGAGTGCCCGTGGCTACATGCGGACGAGATCACGTTCATCGGCGGAGCGTCGCTCCTTGAGGTGCTCGAAGAAGAAGGCGTGCCCGTCGTGGCGGCGGCGCTCCATCGAGCCAATCGGCCAGGCCAGCGACTGTACAAGCCCTTGGCGCTTCACCCGGAGGCAGGGTGAGGTGCCCTGGCTTGAACTCGTCGTTCCCGCGGCGGCTGCGCTTCTTGGCACTGTCGTCGGCGCAGTCCTGACCTCTCGATCTGGGCTTCGGACTGCCGACCGCATCCATGGGCACGAGGTCAGCCGCGCCGAGGCCGCCGCGCGGATTGAGTACGCTTGGCGGAAACAAGCTCAGTGGCAGCGGACCCAGGACGCCGTCGTGGCCGCGACACGCAAGGCCAATGAGGCATGCGTCAACCCCGACCACGACCTGGCGCTCGACGACATCAAGGAACTCGACGCCGTGATCGATCGACTTGAAACATCCGCGCTCACCCGTGAAGTCGTCAAGGCGGCGACTGAGATGCGCGTAGGCGTTGCGCAGGATCAGGGGCAGTCGCCCTTCGTGCGGCAACTCCGCGAGCAGATGCCGACGCAAGGTGAACCACTCCGGCCCGATGTTGGGCGGCAGGTTGTAGCAGCGGCTGAGCAGGCGGACAAGTACAAGGACCGCGTGCTCGCTTCTGCCTTCGACACGCGGGAGTCCGTCAAGCGATTGACCGCCCAGCTCGATGCCCAACAACGTGGCGAGTGATGATTCCACCGCCGCGCAATCGCACCGTCCCGAACTCTGAACCCGGTTGCCTCAAGTGAACTGGCTCGACGTACATAGCGGATCGGCCATAGCCGGAGCGACCGTCGTCCTCGTGCTGATCACCGCCGCCTACGTATTGCTCACCGCGCGAATGGTCCGGGCAACCAATCAACTCGCCGAGGAGACGGTCGAGGATCGGGAGTGGAGCGTGCGCCCCGTGCTTGACTGCATCGCGGCCACACTGGGGACGGCGACTCGCCCCGACGGCGGGTCGTATAGGGCGCCCGTCGTTCTCATCCGAAATATCGGGAAGGGTCCCACAATCAACGTCGTCATCTGGGGATGCTGGGAAGGCAAGACCTTCGCCTCGCGCAACATCACCTTGGCCGTTGGCGAAGTCTATCCGCACGAACCAGCGAATC
>JBOGYN010000687.1:0-3675 GCA_050696855.1 Solirubrobacteraceae bacterium
GCGGCGCCCGCCCGGTTCTGCCCATAAACGCGTCGGTTTTCGGACCGCGGGGACCAAAAATCGCTGCGCCAGGGCAAAATAGGGATATCCGGATCGTCTTTTGGTAAATTCGACGGGCGACGCGCAAGCGCGTCCCGTCCGCTACCGGAAGGATCCCGATGGAGCCCACATCGCTGGACACCCAGAAAGCCGCCCGCACGGGGACGCTCGAGAACCCCGAGGTGCTCGAAAACGTGCCTGGGCACGTGATCCCGATCCTCGTCAACGAATTTGACGATTTCGACACCGAGGCCAAGCGCTTCCTCGACGGCCGCTCCGAGGAGACCGACTTCATCAAGTTCCGCCTCAAGCAGGGCGTCTACGGTCAACGCCAGCCCGATGTCCAGATGGTCCGGGTCAAGCTTCCGATGGGCGGCGTCACCCCAGACCAGCTTGACGCCTTCGCCGACGGGATCGACCGCTACGTGCCGCTGCGCAAGGGCCACATCACGACGCGCCAGAACATTCAGATGCACCACGTCCCGCTCCCGGACGCCGCCGAGCTGATCCGCGAGCTCGGCGAGGCCGGACTGTCCTCGCGCGAAGGTTGCGGCAACACGATGCGCAACGTGACGGGTGACCCGCGGGCGGGGACGCTCGAGGATGAGCTCTTCGACATCACCCCCTACGCCGGTGCCTATGTCCGATACTTCGTGCGGCATCCGACCACGCAGGCGATGCCCCGCAAGGTCAAGACCGCCTTCACGGCCACCGATGCCGACAACGCGATCACCCAGATCCACGACATGGCCTTCCTCCCCCGCGAGCGCGACGGGGTGCGCGGCGTCGAGGTCCGGGTCGGCGGCGGCACCTCGATCATGCCCCGGCTGGCTCCCACGCTGTACGAGTTCGTCGAACTCGACAACGGCGACTACCTCAAGGTCACCGAGGCCTGCATGCGGATCTTCGACCGCCAGGACTTCCTGCGCGTCAACCGCGCCCGCGCCCGAATCAAGGTCCTGATCGACAAGATCGGAATCGACGCCTTCCGCGAGCTGGTCGAGGAGGAGCTCGAGGGCGATTGGGTGGCCGAGCGCGACTTCTCGCTCGATGGGATCCTCATGGAGCACGACGAGGAGGCCAATGCGCCCGCCCCCGAGTCCGCCGCGGCCAGCGCCAACGGTGACCAGCGGGAGTTCGACCGCTTCCTGGACTCAAACGTCGCGCCGCAGCGCCAGCGCGGGTTCAGCACCGTCGAGGTCAAGGTCCGGCGCGGCGATCTGACCGTCGAGCAGTTGCACAGTCTGGCCGAGATCCTGCGCCGCTACACGGGCGGCTACGCGCGGACCACGGTCCACCAGAACCTGGTTCTGCGTTGGGTCCGCGACGAGTCGGTCTACGCGCTATGGCGTGCCCTGCAGGAACACGACCTGGGCGACGCGGGGGCCGACGAGATCTCCGACGGCGTCAGCTGCCCCGGCACTGACTCATGCAAGCTCGGGATCACCAGCTCGATGGGCCTCAACGAGGCGATCCAGGAGCGCATCGCCCAGATGGACATCAATGACCCGCTCACCCGCCGGATCCACATCAAGAACAGCGGCTGCCCCAACGGCTGCGGCCAGCACCACATCGCCGACATCGGCTTCTACGGCGCCTCGATCAAGGTCGGTGAGCGGACGATCCCGGCCTACATCCCGCACGTGGGCGGCGTCTATGAGGGCGGCGAGGTCCGCTACGGGAAGCGTCTCAAGGCGCGGCTGCCGGCCAAGCGCGTGCCGGAGGCCGTCGAGCGGTGGGTACGCTTCTACGAGACCGCACGCACCGACGGCGAGCTGTTCCGGACGTTCGTTGACCGCGTCGGCACGGCGGAGTTTGAGCAAAAGGTCAAGGATCTGACCCTCCCGATCGAGTTCAGCCTCGAAAACATGAACTACTTCATTGACTTCAATCGCGAGGCCCCGTTCGAGGTCCAGCGCGGCGAGGGGGAGTGCGCGGTATGACCGCAACGGCCGATCTGGAGGCGGCCACCGCTCCCGAGGTCCTCGCCTACGCCGTCGAGCGTTTCGCGCCCCGGCTGACGATGGCCTGCTCGTTTCAGAAGGAGGAGTCCGTCCTCTTTCACATGCTCTCGGAGATCACCCCGGATTTCCGGGCCTTCACGATCGACACCGGGGTCCTCTTCCCCGAGACCCTGGCCACTCAGAAGCAGTTCGAGGACCGCTTCGGGATCCGGCTCGAGGTGCTCGACGCCCGCAGTCCGGACGCGCCCTGGACCGCGGCGCGCTGCTGCACCGAGGCCAAGGTCGCCGCGCTCGAACTCGGCCTGAGCGGCGTGGATGCCTGGGTCACCGGCCTGCGCCGCGAGCAGGGCCCGACCCGGGCCGCGACCGCCAAGCTGCAGCGCGACGAGCGGCGGGGGATCTGGAAGGTCAGCCCCCTCGCCGACTGGAGCGAGAAGGACCTCTGGCGCTACATCGTCGAGCACGATCTGCCCTACCATCCGCTGCACGATCAGGGCTACGCCTCGATCGGCTGCGCTCCCTGCACCCAGCCCGGCTCCGGCCGGGACGGCCGCTGGAGCGGCCAGGACAAGACCGAGTGCGGGATCCACGTCGTATGAACCCCTTTCACTACGAGCTTTCGCACCTCGAGACCCTCGAGGCCGAGTCCATTCACATCTTCCGCGAGGTGGCGGCCGAGTTCGAGCGCCCGGTGCTGCTGTTCAGCGGCGGCAAGGACTCGATCATCCTCCTGCGTCTGGCCGAAAAGGCGTTCCGGCCCGGCAAGTTCCCGTTCCCGGTGATGCACGTTGACACCGGGCACAACTTTCCCGAAGTGATCGAGTTCCGTGACCGCCTCGTCTCCTCGATCGGCGAACGGCTGATCGTCGCCAACGTGCAGGACTCGATCGACCAGGGCCGCGTCGCCGAGGAGACCGGCCCCCGGGCGTCGCGCAACCGCCTGCAGACGACCACCCTGCTCGACGCGATCGCGGAGCACGGCTTCGACGCCGCCTTCGGTGGCGCCCGCCGCGACGAGGAGCGCGCTCGAGCCAAGGAGCGCATGTTCTCCTTCCGCGACGACTTCGGCCAGTGGGACCCCAAGCGCCAGCGGCCTGAGCTCTGGTCGTTGTACAACGCCCGCATCCGCAAGGGCGAGCACGTGCGGGTGTTCCCGATCTCCAACTGGACCGAACTCGACGTCTGGCAGTACATCGCCACCGAAGGCCTCGAGGTCCCGTCGATCTACTTCTCACATCCCCGCCAGGTCTTTCGGCGCGACGGCATGCTCTATGCCCACAACGAGTTCATCGAGCTGATCGATGGCGAGGAGCCCTTCGAGGAGTCCGTCCGCTACCGCACGGTCGGCGACATGACCTGCACCGGTGCCGTGCGCTCGGAGGCCAACACGCTCGACGAGGTGGTGGCCGAGATCGCCGCCACCCGCATCACCGAGCGCGGTGAGACGCGTGCTGACGATCGCGTCACCGAGGCCGCCATGGAAGACCGCAAGCGCGAGGGTTACTTCTAAATGAGCGCCACCGTGCCCAGCAATGCCAACGGCAACGGCTACTCGATCAACCGCCGGACGTCAGAGCTCCTGCGGATCGCCACCGCCGGCTCGGTCGACGACGGAAAGTCGACGCTGATCGGCCGGCTCCTGCACGACTCCAAGTCGATCCTCGAGGACCAG
>JBOGYN010000688.1:0-1539 GCA_050696855.1 Solirubrobacteraceae bacterium
CTCCCCCACCCGGCGCTGTTGCCGCGGACCAGCCCCCAGACGACGCCGAAGGCGGCGCCTGAGACGAGCGCGAGGCCGGCGAGGTCTGGCGCGGACCGTGGTCCGTGGCTCTCGGCGATCCGGCGCAGCACGAGCCCGATCGCGAGCACGCCGATCGGGACGTTGACCCAGAAGACCCACTGCCAGGCGATCCCCTGCGTGATCGCGCCACCCACGACCGGGCCGCCGAGGACCGCGAGGCCGGTCACGCCGCTGAAGATCCCTAGCGCCCACGCGCGGCGCTCGGGCGTGAACGCGGCGCTTCGCAGCCCGAGCGCGAGCGGCATCACCATCGCCGCGCCAGCACCCTGGACCGCGCGGGCTGCGATCAGCCAGCCGATGCTCGGCGCGAGCGCGCACGCTGCGGATGCCGCGGTGAACAGCCCCAGACCGGTGGCGAGCATCCGCATGCGTCCGAACCGGTCCCCAAGCGCCGCGCCGGTCATCAACAGCACCGCGAAGCTCAGCGTGTAAGCGTTGACCGTCCACTCAAGCCGCTGCAGGGACGCGCCCAGGTGTGCGCGGATCGTGGGCAGCGCTGTCGTCACGACCAGCATGTCGAGCGCCACCATCAGCGACCCGACCGACGCAAGCGCCAGCACCCAGATCGGCGCCGTCTTCGAAATGGTCCTTCCAGCACTGGTCATCTTTCCTCCCGTGCGGTGCGGATTGCCTGATATCGATTCAGACACCACCCCGAGCGAAATCTGACCGATGAATTTCGCAGGGCGCTGGTGTCCTTGCAGGTGATGGGTTATGCGAGGATTCGGGCGTGACAGAGAGGGCGCTTGTGAGGGCCCGCTCCGGGGACGAGTTGGCGTTTCGCGAGCTGACCGAGCCATTCGGCCGCGAGCTGCAGCTGCACTGCTACCGGATCCTCGGCTTGGTACAGGACGCCGAGGACGTGCTCCAGGAGACGATGTTGGCGGCGTGGCGCGGACTTGAGCGCTTCGAGGAGCGCGCGTCGCTACGGGCCTGGCTCTACACGATCGCGACCAACCGCTCGCTCAACGCGCTGCGCGACAGCTCGCGACGCCCGCACGAGCGGACCGAGTCGCGTCCGCTGCCGTTCGAGCCGCCCGAGCCGACCCGCTACGGCGAGCCGCTATGGCTCGAGCCCTGCCCCGACGCGCTGCTCGAAGGTATCCCCGACACCTCGCCCGGGCCAGACGCCCGCTACGAAGCCAGAGAAGCCCTCTCGCTCGCGTTCGTCACCGCGCTGCAGCGATTGCCTCCCCGCCAGCGGGCCGTGCTCGTGCCGCGCGACGTGCTCGGCTACCGCGCCGCGGAGGTCGCGAGCATGCTCGACAGCACCGACGTGTCGGTCAACAGCGCGCTGCAACGCGCGCGCCACGCTCGAGACCGACGTCGCGGGCGGACGCGGACATGCATCCCTGCCGCGCTCAGCGCACGAGCTCGAGCTCGTCGGACGGTTCGCCGACGCCTTCGAGACCGGCGACTCGAACGGGTGATCGAGCTGCTGATCGAGGACGCATGGAT
>JBOGYN010000689.1:0-1545 GCA_050696855.1 Solirubrobacteraceae bacterium
GAGTGGCGGCATGCCGCCACTTTGGCGGAACCAGCGCGAGCCGACCGGCGGTGAAACCCCTGCCGCCGCAGCCGCGTCTTCGCTGGACAGTCCGCGAGCGATGCCCGCCCAGAAGCGCTGCCGATGCTCTCGCCTTGCCACAGGCGGCCGACCGGGTGAACGCATCTTGGGTCGGCCTGCACGATCCGACCGTCGTCTCTTCGGTATTGGCATCGCAACTCCTCGCTTGGTGTTGCAACGACCATTTGAATTCGCCCAGTACCTCTCGATCCGCTACACCGAGCGCCTCGCCGAGGTCGACGCCGTCGCCTCGGTGGGCAGCAAGGGCGACAGCTACGACAACGCCCTCGCCGAGACCGTCAACGGTCTCTACAAGGCGGAGCTGATCCGCCGCGACGGCCCCTGGCGCAGCGTCGAGGACGTCGAGCTGGCCACGCTCGCGTGGGTCGCCTGGTGGAACACTGAGCGTCTGCACAGCGCCTGCGGCTACCTGCCCCCGGCGGAGTACGGAGCAGCGCCACGCCGCGGAGCTCGCCGCGTGAGTTTTGGCCATCTTCGTCAGCAAGAAGGCACGGGAGGATGCAAGCGCCCCCACAGATCTGTTATACTGTGTCTACCGAATGCGGGAGAACCAAACCCTGGAGTCTCCACCCATCCCAGTGCGGTTCAGCAGCTCCGGCTTGACGTAGTTCGGACGACGCAGCTGGTTGCGACGTTCGCGAACCTCACCATTGGCCGCGAGGATCCGGTGCATGGTGCGCTCGGACGCCAGGTAGGCTCCCTCATCGAGGAGCGTCGCGTAGACCTGCGCCGGCGAGTCGTTGACGAAGCGCTCAGAGTGCAGCTGCTCCAGCACCGCCGTGCGCTCGGCCCGACAGCGCCCGGGGTGACGGCGTCCGGGCCTTTGCTTCCTCCGGTAGCGGTCGCGGCGTTCGCCACCGATACAGGCTCGTGCGGTTGACACCCAGCGCGCGGCACGCCGAGGCTGTGCCCACCGCGGGAGCCAGCGTGGTGACCGAGGCGTCGATCACGGCGCGGTCCTCGGCTCCGCGCTCTCGAGGGCGATCCCCAAGAGCGCCGAGACGTTTTTTTGGACATCGATCACCAGATTCGCGGCGGACAGTTCCTTGGTGAGCTTGGCGTTCTCCGCACCAGCCGAGCGTTCTCGATCTCTGCTGGATGAGCCGGCTTGCGGCCACGCCGCTGCCCCAGCCCCACGCGGGCGGCCTCGTCGCGGCAGCGACGCCACACGGTCAGATGCGACGAGTACAGGCCCTCACGGCGCAGCAGGGCGCCGATCTGTCCCTTCTCCGTGCAGGCATCGGCCTCGCGCAGAATCGCCATCCGGTACTCGGCCGTGAAGCTGCGCTGGCGGGCGCGCTCCACCACCTCCGGATCAGGTCGCGTCTGCCTGTCGGAAGTCGACCGCGCCGGGCTGATCTCCGTTGTCATCGTGTGCTCCCTGGATCGCCCTCAGGTTCAGTAATAACGCTGGGCTAGTGTCCCGCTTCCGAAATGAGTGGTAAAATGGTGGAACCTCTCCCC
>JBOGYN010000690.1:0-1860 GCA_050696855.1 Solirubrobacteraceae bacterium
AGTCAGAGCTGTTCGGATCGGTTTCGATGGGCTACGGGGACCTGTTCGTCGCCGGCCTGCTGGGTGGGGTGCTGGCCCGCGAAGGACGTCGCCAGGGGCCGGCGGCACTGCTCACACTGGTTGTGGCCGGCCTCTTTGACCTGCTCTTCTTTGTGCTCAATGAGCTTCCGGCCACGGTGCCGGTGGCCCTGGCCCTGATCGTCTCAGAGTTCTGGCGCCTGTGGCGCCGGAGCGAGGCTAGTGCTGGTCGTCGCCGGTCGCGGCGGGTGGCCGCGACTCCTCGGCCAACGAGGTGATGGCCAGCTGCCCGCGGGCGGCTTCCTCGAGCACCTCGGTGGCTTCCTCGGCCGAACGCGAGTAGAGCTCGACCAGCAGGTGCACGACGATCTTGTCCTCGTCGTGCTTGTGAAAGCGGACGTGGGTGAAGAACTCCCTCGTCCCGTGGTCGCCGAAGGCCGCGTAGGAGAGGGCGTCTCCCGCCTCGGGGCCCGAGCAGGTCTCGACGTCATCGGCTTCCACGGTCACCGTGCACGAGGCGACCCAGGGCGTGCCCGCGATCATCCGCTCCCAGCGGTCCTCGATCGGCTCCACACGCCCGTTGTGAAAGCCCAGATGCGGCTGGTCATGCATGCACTCCAGGCATTGCACGACGGCTTCCTGCATCTCATCCACTACTTCGCCCCGCTCGCCGCTCTCGGGGTCGATGCGGTGGATCCCCTCGTAATGGACCTGCACCTCGAGGTTCTGTGACCAGCAGCGGTAGCAGCGCAGCCAGCTGCGTACCTCGGTGGAACCCTCCATCGCCATGATTCTAGGACGCTCCACGGGCGCTCTGTGGCGGAGCCTTATCCTCGCCTCAATGAGCGACCCCGAGCGTGAGCCCGTGGGGGTGATCCTGGCCGGGGGACGGGGACGGCGCCTGGGCGGCGACAAGGCGCTGGTCTCGCTGGCCGGACAGCCGCTGATCCTGAGACCCCTGGCGGCGATGCGCGCCGCCCTCACCGACGTGACGGTGATCGCCAAGCCCAATACCGCTCTGCCCGACCTGGCCGGAATTCAGGTCTGGTCAGAGCCCGCCGAGCCGTCGCATCCGCTGGTCGGAATCGTGCACGCGCTGCGCCTTGCGCGTGGGCGCGCGGTCCTGGTGTGCGCCGCCGACCTTCCGTTCGTAACCCCGGCGACCCTGCGCGCGCTGGCCGGCGCTGACGCCGGTGGGGCACCGGCCGTGCTGGCCGCCGTTGACGGTGTCGCCCAGCCGCTGCTCGGACGCTACGAGCCGGGTTGTGCGGCGTTGCTCGAGCCCGCCGCCCGGGAGGGGCGGGTGGCGATGCGAGCCGTGGTGGGGGCGCTGGATGCCAGGTTGTTCGAGCTCGATGAGGCCGAGCTCTTGAACGTCAACACGCTCGAGGATCTCGGACGCGCCGAGGCGCGGCTGCAGCGCAGTTAGCCGAAGGTGAAGCTGTAGGCGCTGACCCCAGAGGGGACCTCGAGCGTCAGCGTGTGCTGCCCGGCGGCGGGGAGCGAGACCAGGCCGTAGAGGCGCTGGCCACGGACGGTGACCGTCCCCGCCTGAACGTCGGATCCGGCCTGGGCAGCGGAGATCGCGTGTCCATCGAGCAGGACCCGGACCTGGCGCGGGATGTTGCCGGCGGAGGTCAGTACGAGGTAGGCACGCGCGGCCTGAAAGCGCCCGGTGATGGTCGCGCCGGGCGACGCCGGAGTGGAGCCCTGGGCGGTCACCGTCCAGGTGCCGTGCAGCCCGAACTCGTTCAGGGCCGGCGAGTTGACCCCCGGGTAGAAGTGCGTGCCCTTCTGCAGCGGCGGGGCCAGATTCTGGCCCCGCCCGGAGTTGAGGTAGGT
>JBOGYN010000691.1:0-7982 GCA_050696855.1 Solirubrobacteraceae bacterium
TTCGGCGCCTGGGGCGCCATCACCGGTTTGGCGGTGGCGATCGGCCCGGTGGTCGGCGGTGCGCTCACCACCGGCCTGTCCTGGCGCTGGATCTTCCTCGTCAATGTCCCGATCGGCGCGGTCGCCCTCGTGCTCTGCCTGCTGCGCGTCGATGAGTCGCGCCAGCGAGGCGCCCGGCGTCCCGATCTGCTCGGGGCCCTGACCTTCTCAGGCGCCCTCGCCGCCTTGGTCTATGCCCTGATCAAGGGCAACACGAAGGGCTGGGGCTCAACCGAGATCCTCGCCTGCCTGATCGGCGCCGGGCTACTGCTGATCGTGTTCCTGATCGTGGAAATAGTCAAGCGCGACCACGCCATGTTCGACCTCGGCCTGTTTCGCAAACCGACCTTCACCGGGGGCTCGATCGCCGCCTTCTCGCTCTCGGCCGGTCAGTTCGCGCTGCTGCTCTACCTGACCCTGTACCTCCAGGACGTCCTCGGCTACTCGGCCCTGCAGACGGGCCTGCGCTTCCTGCTGCTCTCGGGGGGCATCCTGCTCACCTCCACGCTGGCCGGCCGCCTGACCGCCCACGTGCCGATCCGCCTTTTGATCGCGCCGGGCCTGGCCATGGTGGGCGCCGGTCTTCTGCTCCAGCGCGGACTGGCCCCCAGCTCGGGCTGGACTCATCTGATTCCCGGCTTCATCGTCGGTGGCGCCGGGGTCGGAATGATCAACCCCCCACTGGCCTCCACCGCGATCGGCGTGGTGCCGCCCGAGCGGGCGGGGATGGCCTCGGGCATCAACTCGACCTTCCGCCAAGTTGGCATCGCCACCGGGATCGCCGGGCTCGGCTCGATCTTCTCCCACACGGTCCGCACCAGAATCATCTCGATGCTCACCGGCGCGCCCCACATCTCCGGCCGGGCCGCGCACGCCCTGGCCGAGGGCGTCTCCCAGGGTGGCGGCGCCCGGGCCGGGCTGGCCGCGCTTCCCGCCCAGGCCCGGCCGGTAGCCGCTCACGCCGTGCGCGCGAGCTTCGTCGCGGGCCTCAACGAGATCTTTCTGATCGGCGCGATTCTCTCCCTGGTCGCCGCAGTGCTGACCCTGATCCTGATCCGTGGCAAGGATTTCGAGGCCGGTGCCGCCCGGGGGCCGCAGGCTGCCTCGCCGCAGGGGGAAGCGACCACGCCGACAGGTGACGACAACGACCGCGCCAGCCCACCGGCCACCACTACCGCCGTGGCCGCCGAGCGCCGTCCTTAGGGCGGGGCTGCCTTGGGCAGCGGTATGTTGCCCCCTGTGGCGACTGGCTTGGCCTCCCCGCAAGCGGCGTCACCGTCTCGCCCGGCTCATGTCCGCGTCGGGCTGACCGGCGCCGCCGCAGTAACCGTCCTCGCTCTGGCCGTGCGGCTGGCGACGGCGACGACCCAGAGCTTCTGGCTCGACGAGGCCTACACCGAGCACCTCGTCCATCTCGGGCTCGGCACGATGCTCAGCGAGATCCCGCGCACGGAGTCGACGCCCCCGCTCTACTACCTTCTCGCTTGGGGCTGGACCCACGTGTTCGGCTACGGCGAGTTGGCCCTGCGCGCGGTCTCCGCGCTGGCGGGCGCGGCCACGGTCACCTGCGCCTACCTGCTCGCCGGCCGGCTAGCCGGGGCCCGGGCCGGGCTGATTGCCGGTGTGCTTCTTTCGCTCTCCCCGATCATGGTCTGGTACTCCCAGGAGGCCCGGGCGTACGCGCTGGCGACGTTGCTGGCCACAGCCTCGCTGCTGTGCCTGATCCGCTACCGAGACTCCGGCCGCGTCACCTGGGCGGCGGCCTGGGCAGCGACGGCGTCCCTGGGGTTGTGCGGTCACTATTTCGTCGGTTTCGTGGTGCTTCCCGAGGTCGTGTGGCTGCTCTGGCGCCGGCGTGAGCGGCCCGAGGTTCGCGTCGGCATCGGGGTCCTGGCGCTCGTCGTCCTGGCGCTGCTGCCGCTTGCCCTGGCCCAGCACGGCACGGGCCACGCTGACTACATCGCCCAGGACAGCCTCGCGACCCGCGCGCTCAAGCTCCCCAAGCAGTATCTGATCGGCTACGTCAGCCCGGTTCAGATCCTCACTACGGCAGGAGCGGCGGTGCTCGTGTTGGTCGGCTCGCTCTGGCCGTTGCTGCGCGGCCGGGCCTGGGTCCCGACCCCTGCCCGGATCGTGCTCGCGGCCGGACTGAGCGGCGTCGGTGGGCCGCTCCTGCTCGCCCTGGTGGGGTTTGACTTCGTCGACACTCGCAACCTGCTCGCGGCGCTGGTTCCGCTGCTGGTCATTGCCGCGGTCGGCTTCGCCTCCCCGGAGGCACGCCCGTGGGGATTGTGGCTGGCGGGAGCGCTGGCCGCATTGTTCGCAGTGGTGGTGGTGGTCGTCAACGCTGACCCGCGCTACCAGCGGTCTGACTGGGGTGGGGCCAGCTCGGCGCTCGGCCCAGCCCGAGTGACGCGGGTAATCGTGGTCAGCCCCGGAGACAGCCTGCTGCCGCTGCAGGCCTACCAGCCCAGGGTTCGGCTGCTCGGGGCCCCGGTCGAAGTGCGCGAGATCGACATCGTCGGCGTCGCCCTCCCGATTGGGGGCTCGGGGCTCGGCCCGGTGCCACGGCCGCCCGCTCAGCCGCAGGTTCCGGCCGGCTTTTTTCCTGCGGGCACCGTCCACACCCGCGCCTACACGCTGCTGCGCTACCGCTCGGCGGCCCCGGCGACCGTCTCGGCCCCCGAACTGACGCCGCTGTATCCGGGCGTCACGGGCGCGCTCCTCGTCCAGGGCGCCGGGAGGCAGCGGTCAGGGCCATAGCGCCTGGAGGAGTTCGCGGGCGCGATATTGGCGTCGTGTTGGCATGGACCTCCGTTTATCCAGGGTTGAGCCCCGCACAGCACCGTGGTCGGGCGCACGTGAAAATTGGATTATCAGCGGTGCAGTCAGGCCCAGCGGGGGGCCGGCGACGGTGGCTCCAAGCCATCGTCGGCGTCGCGCTGGTCACGTCGCTTTCGTTCGCGGTCCTCTCGATCTCCAACCAGGTGGATCGCGCCGATTCCGACCAGCCGCGCGCCGTCACGGCCACGGTCACGGTCAGTCCCAGCGCGCCTCCCATGTCGGTCCCCCGCGGCTTCTTCGGCCTCTCGACCGAATACTGGACGCTGCCGGCTTACGCACCCCACCTGGCGGTCTTCGAACGAGTCCTCGGGCTCCTCCACGTGCGCGGATCAGGCCCGTTCGTGCTCCGGATCGGGGGTGATTCGGCCGATCACACCTTCTGGGCGATCCGGGCACGGCGACTGCCGGCCTGGGCGCTGCGCCTCACCCCGGGCTGGACGTACGTCGCCCGACGGCTCGTACACCGGCTCGGGCTGCGTCTGATCCTCGACCTAAATCTGATCACCGACACCCCGGCGGCCGCCGCGCGCTGGGCTCGGGCGGCCGCACGAAGGCTGCCGCGCGGGAGCATCGCTGGCTTCGAGGTCGGCAACGAGCCCGACATCTACAGCCACACGTTCTGGGCGGCGATGACCGCTGGCGAGATGATCGGGGGCCAGCGCCTCCCGCTGGCCGTGACCGCCGCGGGCTACGCCGCCGACTTTCGCGCCTACGCGAGCGCACTGGCCGCTGCTTCGCCGCACATTGCACTGATTGGTCCCGCGCTGGCCAGCCCACGCACCCACTGGCGATGGATCTCGACCCTGCTCGCTACCCACCCTCCGAACCTGGGCACGGTCAGTGTCCATCGCTATCCCTACTCCGCATGCGCGCACCACCGGCGCTCACCGGTCTTCCCTACCGTCGCGCGGCTGCTCAGCCCGGCCGCGAGCACCGGGATGGCGGCGAGCCTGGTCCCTGCCCTGGCCGCGGCCCGCCACGCCGGATTGCCGCTCCGGCTGACCGAGCTCAACTCGGTGACCTGCGGCGGCCGGCGCGGAGTCAGCAATACGTTCGCGACCGCGCTGTGGGTGCCCGATGCCCTGTTCTCGCTGCTCCGGCGGGGCGTGAGCGGCGTCAACCTCCACCTCCGCGCCAACGCCATCAACGCGCCGTTCGTGCTCGGCCGGAAGGGGCTGTCCGCCCGCCCGCTCCTCTACGGGCTGCTGATGTTCGCCCGCACGCTCGGTCCCCGGGCCCGCGTGGTTTCGGTGAGCGTGCACGCGCCGCGTTCCTCGCACCTGGTCGCCTGGGCCGTCCGGACTGGCGGGCGCTTGCGCGTGCTGCTGATCGACAAGGGAGCGCGCCGTGTCCGCGTCACGCTGAAATTGCCCGCCACCGGGCTGGCCACCGTGCAACGTCTGCTTGCCCCGTCGCCGCGCGCTCAGTCCGGCGTCACGCTCGGCGGCCGGTGGCTGGACCGCCGGGGGCGGTGGCACGGCCGGGCCAGTCATGAGCTCGTCTCGCCCCTGAGCCGGGGATACGTCCTCACCCTCCCGCGCTACAGCGCCGCATTGATCAGCGCCCGATCGCTGCCCTGAGCGCGGATGACGGCCCATTTTGAACCTGGCGCTCGCTTGGCAGCGACCCACGCCGGCGCGCCGCTCTACTTCCCGGTCCAGGCCGGAGAGCTGCTCGTGCAGACCGAGGATGGGGTGACGGACTTCTCCGCCGAGCCACCGCCCGGCACCGAGCACCTCCTCGGGTCCCTGGGCTCGCGCGCATGTGTGGGCATCGACGTCGCGCGGGCGGAGCCGACCGGCGATCTGCGGCGGGTGGGCCTGCGGGACCTCCACGGCCTCGTGTCCGATCTGGACTGGTCCCTGGCCAGCCGGGCGGTTCAGATCGTGGCCTGGGATCACAACCACCGCTTCTGCGGTCGCTGCTCGACCCACACGGAGCCAGACGCAGCCGAACGGGTCCGGCGCTGCCCCAACTGCGGCCTCGCGGCGTATCCCCGCTTGACGCCGGCGATCATCGTGCTGGTCACCCGAGGCGAACGGGACGAACAGGCGCTTCTGGCCTGGGGACGCCGTCACCCCGGCCGGCACTACTCGACGGTCGCGGGGTTCGTTGAGGTGGGAGAAGGCCTCGAGGAGGCCGTCCGACGCGAGGTGCGCGAGGAGACGGGCATCGAGGTCCGCGACATCACCTACTTCGGGTCGCAGCCGTGGCCGTTCCCGAGCCAGCTGATGGTCGGCTTCCGGGCGCGCTACGCGTCCGGCGCGATCTCAGTCCAGGAGGACGAGATCGTCGAGGCGCGCTGGTTTGGACCCGAGGAGGTGGAGTCCGTCACCGCCTCGCGCGGGGGGTTTTCGATCGCCGGCTGGCTGATCGACGGCTGGATCGCCGAGCAGCGCGCGGGCACGCCGCCCGGTTGACCGAACGGCAACGACCACGGCTCGGGCGACTAAGCGACGCTCAGGCGACCGGAGCTCACAGCAGGGGCGAAAGCGAGAGTACGAGTCCGCCCACGAGCACAATCGCGGTGCTCCAGACGACGATCGTGGCGATGAGGCGCTGATCGAGCCCGTAGGCGTGGCCGACGATCAGTGAGTTGATCCCGGTCGGCATCCCCGCCTGGAGCAGGTAGGCCGCCGGCACCCGGACAAAGGGCGCGGCCAGGCCGGCCAGGATCAGGGGAGCAGCCACCACCCGGAGGGCCACCGCCACCCCGACCCGGCGGTCGGGCCGCTCCAGCAGGCGCGCGGCGTCCTCGCGCCGCTCGGAGCCGAGATGAACCCCGACGGCGAAGAAGCCGAGCAGCAGCAGTGACGCCACCACGACGTGGGAGATGCCCGGCAGCGGGGCTGGGGCCAGTGAAGGCGGCGCCAGGAGACCGGCGACGACGCCGACCAGCGGCGGGTTGCGGGTCAGAAAGGAGCGCACGCGCGCCAGCGTGCTCTGACCGGATCTGGTGCCGAACGCGGCCCCGACCCCGAAGCCGACGAGCGGCAGGGCCGGTCCCGAGACGAGCTGGTCGTAGGCCACCGCGGAGCCCAGTGCCCGAGTGTGCAAGAGCGCCACGGCCATTGGTAGTCCCAGATACCCCGTGTTGACGACGACGACCGTGCTGATCAACGCGCCCAGTTCCCGGTCGGCGAGTCTGAGCCAGAACCGCCCGATCGCGTACGCGGACACGCCGACGACGGCGATCATCACCCACGCGGCGGCGATCCCGATCCCGGCGCCGACGGTCACGCGCAGATGGGCGATGTTGACGAAGGAGACGAACGGAACGAGCACGTAGAGCATCACGCGCAGCATCCGGTTTGCCGCCTGGCGGGCGCCGGCAAAACGGTGTTCACAGGCGATCCCGATCGCCGTCGCGCCGATTACGGCGAGCGCGACGTAGATCAATGGGACGGCTCGAGCGCGGCGGCGGCGACGGGGGGCTCCTCGACGCTCCGCGAAGCCTCCGGGCCGGCCACTTCGAGCGCGCGTCCCGAGCGACCAGCGGCGAGCAGCGCGGCCAGCACCAGGATCACGCCGAGCAGCTGCAGCCCGGTCGGCGACTCACCGAAGATGAGGGCGGCGAGCGCCACCGAGCCGACCGGCTGCAGCGTAAGCAGGACCGAGGTCAGCGCCGCCGGCAGGCGCGGAAGCGAAGTGGAGATCAGCAGCCAGCCCACCACCTGGGAGGTCAGGGCGAGCAGCACGAGCCATCCGGCTCCCGGCCAGACGGGCGCCAGGTGGGCGTCCCCGACGATCAGACCGACCACCGTGCATAGGACCGCAGCCACCGCGGTGGCGTCGCACAACGGTCCGGCGGGGCGACGCAGATCCGCGCCCGCGCGGCGCAGGAGGAGGAGAAAGCCGACGTAGGCGACGCCGGCGCCCAGGCCGAACAGGGTGCCTCGGGTCGGATTGTGGCCATAGGCGCCGTGCTCGATCGCTCCCGAGATCAAGAGCACTCCGAGCAGTGAGACCGGCAGCGCCACCAGCACAGGGCGTCCCGGCCGCTCGGCGAGCACCAGCCAGGCGACCAGGGGAACAAATACGACCTGGATGTTGGCCAGCACTGTCGACAGGCCGGCACCGACGTCACCGATCGAGTGGTGCCAGAGCAGCAGGTCGGCGGCGAAGAACACCCCAGCGGCGAGACCCGCCCGCCGCTCCGGCCAGGGACGAGCGCCGAAGCGCCGCCACTCGAGGGTGGCGAGGAGCACGAGCACGGGGAGGGCATACAGGCAGCGGAAGATCGCCGCCGTGGAGGGCGAAGCGTGACTGAGGCGGACGAAGATGGCCGAGAACGCGATCGTGATCGCTCCCAGCAGCGCGCAAAGCCGCTCGCGTCCCTCGACCCACCCGAGCAGGCCGGCGCCGGCGGTGACCGCAGACCTCGTCATGGCATCCGTCCTATCACCTCGTGCAGATCACGAGGTCCTGCCAATCGGTCAGCGCGCGAACCCGGATGTCGACCACGGTCAGCTGGCGACCCCAGACCTCGCGCAGGTAGTCATGGCCGTGGAAGGCCAGGCCGTATTCCGACCCCACGCCGGGCAGCTCGCCCGCCGTCCACAGGGACCGGACGTAGGGGGTGAACACGAAGTCCCGGGCCCTCAGGGGCTCGCGCGCGAACACGTCGGCCGAGCACCAGGAGGTCCGGACCCGGCCGGTGCGAAAGGCCTCGAACGCGGACGGCCCGTGGACGGAGAGCAGCGCGACCCCCCCGGGCGCCAGGACCCGCCGCAGCTCACGCAGCCACCGTTCCTGAGGCCCTCGCCCCAGGTGGCTGAGGACCGACACCGAGTAGACGAGGTCAAAGCGTTCCGAGGCAAAGGGCAGGGGTGGCTCAAACGAGCTCACGGTCCACTCGCCGGCGGGACGCCGAGCGGCCGCCCACTCGACGGCGGCACGGTCAACGTCGCAGCCCGTGCAGTGGGCGCCGGGGAAGATCCGGGCGAAGTGCGGCAGCACGCGGCCGGCGCCACAGCCGAAGTCGAGGACCGAGGTCAGTGACTCGGGATCACGCCCGGTGCTGCGCAACCCCGCCGCCAGCTCCCCCGCGGCGCGGCGGCCGCCGTCCAGGTACCCGGCCGCGCCGGGCGCCCCAGCGC
>JBOGYN010000692.1:0-1541 GCA_050696855.1 Solirubrobacteraceae bacterium
CCGCCTCGTAGAACACCGCGCCCAGCTCCTGCTCACGCTCATAGAACGGCGACAGCTTGACCCGCCGGTCCGATTCCCATTGCTCGGAGGGATGGACGATCCCGTACATCTTGTTGAACCCCTCGGCGGCCCGGGCGCGGACGTGGGCGCGGGTCTTCTGGTGGGGGTAGGCCCGGGCGATGTTGGACTCGTAGATGTCGATCTCGGCCTCTCCGTGGACCATCAACTCGGCCACCGTCTTGCCGGCCGCCGGCCCCTCCTTGATCCAGATCGCCGCCGCCGACCACAGACCACGGACCTCGGGGGTCTCGCCGATCAAGGGCAGTCCGTCGAGGGTGACCGAGAGCAGGCCGTTGATGGCGTACGTCACGCCCACGCTCTCGTCGCCGACGATCTCGGGCATCAACTCGAGCGCCTGCTCCATCTGGAGCTCGAAGTCGGCCTGGGTGAAGGGCAGCTCGGTCGGGCTCGCGGCGGACTCCTCGAGCGAGGGGATCTCGTCGCAGTCCATCAGGATCGGCCGGTGGGCGTAGGAGCCGATCTCAAGACTGGTCCCGTCCTGGCGCTCGTACATGTTGAGATCGACGTCGCGCACGATCGGGTACGCGACCAACCCCTTGGTGTCGGCGAAGCGCGGCACCGGGCCGATGTCGATCATCTGGTGCACAGCCGGGGTGAGCGGGATCCGGGCGCCGGCCATAGCGGCGATCCGGGGGCTCCAGCAACCGCAGGCGATGACCACGCGGTCGGCGTCGATATCGCCGCGGGTGGTGCGCACGCGCCGGATCTGGCCGTGCTCGACGTCGAGGCCCAGCACTTCGGTATTGGCCGAGACCGTCAGCCCGGCCTCGACCGCCCGCTCGCGCATGATGGTCGCCGCGCGCAGCGAGTCCACCACACCGGCCCCGGGGGTGTAGAAGCCGCCGAGCAGCAGCTCCTCGTTGATGAACGGGACCATCTCCTTTATCTCCGCGGGCGTCTGCAGGGTGACCGGCTCGATCCCCCAGGTGCGAGCGGAGACGACCCGGCGAGTCAGCTCCTGCATGCGCTCCTCGGTGCGGGCGACCTCGATCCCGCCGCACTCGATGTACACCTCGAGGTCGTGGTATTGACGCATACTCTCGAGCGTCAGCGACGTCATCTCCTTGGAGTGATCGACCGGGAAGATGAAGTTCGAGGCGTGGCCCGTCGAGCCGCCCGGATTGGGCAACGGGCCCTTGTCGATCAGGGTGATCTCGGTCTCGCCGAGCTGAGTCAGGTGATAGGCGATGCTGTTGCCGACGATGCCCGCGCCGATGATGACGACACGTTGGCGTGCGGGCAGCGACCTGGGTTCGGTGTCGGCCATGCCCCTGATATATCAGATGCAGGTCAGGAATGCACGGCCGGTCTGCCCGGCGGTGATACCGTCGACGAAGTGAGCAACCGCGACGGGGCGGACTGAGGCTTGCCCTACATTCGCTGCCGAAGCTGCGGAGTTGTGAGCTACACCCCCCGGAGCGCTCTTCACGGCGCCTGTCCGGAGTGTGGAGTCCCCCTGG
>JBOGYN010000693.1:0-3256 GCA_050696855.1 Solirubrobacteraceae bacterium
GGCGGACCGCCGCCCATCGCTGCTCCCAGCGCCCGCGCGAGCAGAAAGTTCAACCGCCCGATCTCGTCCGCTGAGCCGGGCCGGATCCGGGGACCTCCGGGCACCGTCGTGTCTCCGCCGGTAGTGATCCTAGGTCCCGTGCCAGCCGCCGAGCTCATCGGCGGGATCGTAGCATCGGGTAGGCTCCTGCGAACGATGGTGTTCGTCAGACGATTCCCGCTGGTCGCCGTCCTCATCGCGCTCGGCGTCTGGCCGGCCACGGCGTCAGCCGATGCCCCGGTCCCAAGCGAACTGCCGCCGGCCACCTACCCGGCCACCTATACCCAGCAGCAGTTCATCACGATGGACGACGGCGTCCAGCTCGGCGCGACGATCACGTTTCCATCCAACGACGGAAGCGCCCCGGCGCCCGGGCGGTTCCCGGTCGTGCTCAGCATGACCCCGTACGGTCGCAACGGGTTGTGCGGCTGTGGCTCTCCGAGTGACTTTGCTACCCGCGGCTTCGTCTCGGCGGTCGTGGACGTGCGCGGCACCGGCGGCAGCCAGGGCAACCTCGACGGCAACTACTTCTCCCCGCGCGAGGCCCAGGACGGCTATGACCTGGTCGAGTACCTGGGCACGCGCTCGTGGTCGGCCGGCAGGGTGGGGATGTCAGGCGGCTCCTACGTGGGGATCACCCAGTACAAGAGCGCCGAGTTGGACCCGCCCCATCTCGCCGCGATCGCCCCGGACGTGTCGCTCGCGGATATCTACAACGATGCTGCTTACCCGGGCGGGATCTTGTCGCTGTCGTTTGATGCCCAGTACCTCGCCGTGCAGGGCGCGCCGGGCCTGGCCGGCCCCAACACCGATCCGAGCATGATCCCAGGCACGCTCACCGCCAAGTACGACCAGGCGACCGGCCGCTCGATCGCCTTCGACTACCTCGAGCACCCGTTCAACGACCCGTTCTACGCCAGCCACTCGCCGATCACCCAGGTCGCCAACATCCGCGTGCCCGTGTTCGTGGAGGACGGCTGGCGCGACGCGTTCTCGGCCGGCGACATCCGAATGTTTCAGGCGCTTCAGAGCCGGCCCGGAGTCGCGACCTACCTCAACGTCGGCCCCTGCACACACAAGGGCTGCGGTGGTCTGGCCCCCACCGACAACCCGCCTGGCCAGGACAACGTCGAGGCGCAGGAGATTCGCTTCGATCAGCGTTACCTGATGGGTATGAACGTCCCCAGCCTCCCGCGTGTGCGCCTCTACGACCAACAGGGCGGCCAGTACCTCGACACCACGGCCTGGCCCCCGCCGCAGTCGACCTTCCAGCGCGAGTACCTCGGCACGGACACGCTCTCCCCGGAGCCTGCGCCGACCTCCGATCGCAGCTACTTCACCAACCCGGCCGCAGGCACGTCGATGAGCCTTGATGAGCAGGGAACCGTCGCGATCACGCCCTACCTCCCCACCGACCAGCGGCTCGAGGACCAGCAGGGGCTCACCTGGCGCACATCCCCCGTCGCGCAACCACTCACGCTCGCGGGCCCGACCGCGCTGCACCTTGTCGCCGCCTCGACCGCCACCAACACCGACTGGTTCGCCAAGATTTCCGACGTCGCGCCTGATGGCAGCGAGAGCATCGTCACCGAGGGACAGCTGCGCGCGTCGTTGCGCGGGCTCGCATCGGGAAGCACCGAGCAACAGCCCCTGGAGACGCTGACCACGCCGCAACCGCTCTCGCCGGGACAGTTCTACGACTATGAGATCGCGCTGGCGCCCACCGCGTATCAGTTCGCGGCCGGCCACCGGCTGCAACTGCGGCTGACCTCCGACAACATGCCCAACGCGCTGCCCGGAACCCTGCACTTCAACTCCACCGCGCCGGCTGCGTCGACGTTCGAGCCGCTGCCCCCGGCCACGAACACCGTGCGCTCGGGCGGTGCTGACGGGACGTCGCTGCTGCTCCCCGTCTACGGCGCGGCCCAGCCCCCCACCGGACCCCAGCCCCAACCGCAGCCGCAGCGGCGCGGCTGTCCGCTCGCCACCGGTCGGCTGCGCGGTCGGACCCTGGGCCCCGTCAGGCTCGGCATGACCCGCGCTCGCGCGCGACGGGCGTTCAAGCACAGCTCGACCCGGGGGCATCGCTACCTGGACTTCTTCTGCCTGACCCCGAACGGCGTCCGCGTCGGCTATTCGTCCCCGGGGCTGCTTCGAGCGCTGAAGCGGAGCGAGCGCAAGCGGCTGCAGGGACGAGTCGTGATCGCCCTGACCGCGAACCCTCACTACGCGCTCCGTGGCGTTCATCCCGGGGCACGCCTCGGCTTGGTCGCGGCCCTGCTGCGCCCCGGCCACGTGTTCAACGTCGGTCTCAACCGCTGGTACCTGGCACCCAACGGACCGAGCACCGGCGTGCTCAAGGTCCGCCACGGGATCATCGAGGAGGTCGGAATCGCCACCAAGCGCCTCGTCAACGGCCGGACCGCCGCTCGGCGACTCCTGAGAAGCTTCTCCTGACGCGTGTCCCCGCTAAAAGAGCCGGTCGGGGGCGTCGCGACGCGTCATCTCCAGCGGCCACGAGCACAGTCCCCCCTCGGCCGGGCAGCCTGCGCACAGACGCCGGTGGGGGAGCTCTGAGACCGGGAAGCGACGGCTGAGCACCCCGTCGGCCAGCGCCGCCAGGCGGGCGTCGAGCTGCGCCCGCTGGCCCACGCCGTAGACGGTCGTGACCGGCGCTTCGGGCGCCTCCAGGAAGCAATAGGAGACTTCGACCTCAGTCGCCCCGGCGTGCAGCGCAGCCAGGGCGTAGACGAGCCGCTGGGTGGCGTAAGTCCGCTCGACGAGCTCGGCGGGGTCGGCGGCATTGGCGGGCGCGGTGGCAGGGGCGGCGTCGGCGGGGTCAAGACGATCTGACTTGTAGTCGACGATCAGCAGGCGCCCTCCCGATTCCCGGGCGAGCACGTCGATTGCGCCCGTGACCAGCACCCCGGAAGCGAGCGGGAAGGCAAAGCGCTCCTCCCGCCGCGTATCGGTGGCCCGGGCCAGCCGCGCGCACAGCTCGCCGGCCGCGAAGCGCTCGATCAGCTTGGTTAGCTCAGCGGCCTCACCCGCATGCGTCACGTGCTGCAGCCTAACATTTTGACGCGAAGGGGGAGGGAGCAGCCCGGCGCTACGATCGCCGGGGGAAATCGGCCAGGGCCTGCTGGGCGAGGCGATCGAGCTTGCCGGCTTTGGCGTCGCGCTCGATTTTCTCATCGAAGCGCGCGGCGTCGAACGT
>JBOGYN010000694.1:0-6596 GCA_050696855.1 Solirubrobacteraceae bacterium
AGAGCCCGGTGAGCACGCTGCCCTTGTCCGGGATCGGCGTCGGATGAACGACGTCGTAGGTCGAGATCCGGTCTGAGGCGACGAGCAGCAGCTTGTCGCCCAGGTCATAGATCTCGCGGACCTTGCCCGAGGCGAGCAGGGTCAGGTCAGAGAGGGCGGCAGCCACGGGCGCGATGCTAGCGGCTGGTTATGACGACCCGCCGGTCGCCGCGGGCGAGACCAGGTGGCCCACGCCCGCGACGAGACGGCTGGCGCAGCGCTCAGCCGACGCCGGCTACGTTGGCCCAGCAGTCGGCGTTGAGGCTGTTCACCCCGACCGCACCGTTGACGACCACCTGGGCTCCGCTCGGAGCCTCGAAGTCGAGGGTCCGATTGTTGTTGGTGGCGGCGGTAGCCGTCGGCGTGACCTTGAAGCTGATATCGGTCGGCGTGTTGGCTGCCGCTGTGAATTTGCCGCTCAGATCTGAGTTGGCTTCGCTGGAAGCCGCGAACATGGTTACCCCAACGTTGGCGCCGGTGCTGGTGCACGTCATCGTGATCG
Source organism: Solirubrobacteraceae bacterium (assembly GCA_050696855.1). GTDB lineage: Bacteria > Actinomycetota > Thermoleophilia > Solirubrobacterales > Solirubrobacteraceae > Palsa-465. The sequence goes on from JBOGYN010000694.1 coordinate 542, forward strand.
TGAACGGGCCCGAGGTGAACAGTGTCACCGTGGTACCCCCGGCGGTCGCGGCTGCTTTGACGATGCCGTCGGTCCCGGCCCGGAGGCCGTAGACCGCGGCCGCTTTACCACCCAGGCTGGCCGCATTAGCCGCATTAGCCGCATTAGCCGCGTTGGTGGCGTTGGTGGCGTTGGTGGCGTTGGTGGCACGTGGCACCGGGCCGAGCTTGGCCAGATTGATCTGGTTGGTGCCGATCGTGTGCTTGCGCAGGCGATGGCCGACGACTGAATAGTCCCTTCATCCCCGATCCCTTCCTAAGCAGAAATGCCCCGTGCACCCCTTGGTCCAAGGCGGAGCTTGGCCCAGGCCCCCACCGCTGTCAACCCGAGGCGATCACGTCCAGGCGCGCGACGATCTCCTCAGCGTGCTCGACGAACGAACCGTAGTCAAAGATCGCGTCGAGGTCGAGCCCCTCGCCGGCGGGATCGGCCCCGACGAGCTCGCGCAGCGCGACGCGCTCGTCGAGGGCCCGCTGGGCCAGGCGCTGGACGACTCGGTAGGCGTCATCGCGGGTCTGGCCCCGGGCGACGAGCGCGAGCAGGAGCCGCTGAGAGAACAGCGCGCCGTAGGTCAGCTCGAGGTTCTCGCGCATGCGCGCAGAGTCGACGACCATTCCCTCCACGAGGGCGATCACGCGCCGCTGCAGATGGTCGAGGAGGCTGGTCGAGTCCGGGAGGATGATCCGCTCGACCGACGAGTGCGAGATGTCGCGCTCGTGCCACAGGGCGACGTTCTCGAGCGCCGCCGAAGCGTTGCCGCGCAGGACGCGGGCCAGCCCGGAGACCTGCTCGGACTTGATCGGGTTGCGCTTGTGCGGCATTGCGCTGGATCCCTTCTGGCCGGATCTGAACGGCTCGCGAACCTCAGCCACCTCGGTCCGGGCCAGATGGCGCAGCTCGGTGGCGAAGCGCTCCAGCCCTGCCCCGGCCAGGGCGATCGCGCCCAGCAACTCGGCGTGGCGGTCGCGGGCCACGACCTGGGTCGAGACGGGCTCGCGCGCCAGGCCAAGGCGATCGAGTACCCGGGCTTCAAAGTCCGGGGAGGTGGCCGAGTAGGTACCCACGGCGCCCGAGACCGCGCCCACCGAGGCCTGGGCGAAGGCGCGCTCCAGCCGGGTGGCGTTGCGGTCGGCCTCGAAGGCGAAGCCGGCGAGTTTGATCCCGAAGGTGGTCGGCTCGGCGTGGATCCCGTGCGTGCGTCCGACGCACAACGTCGCCACGTGCTCGCGGGCCCGGGTGGCCAGCCCCGACACAAGCCGGCGGGCGTCGGGCAGGACGTATTCGCCTGCGCGGCGGATCTGTAGGGCGAGCCCGGTGTCGAGCACGTCACTGGAAGTCAGGCCGTAGTGGATCCAGCGCCCGGCCGGGCCGGCCGACTCCGAGAGCACATCGACAAAGGCGGCGACGTCATGGTCGGTCACCTTCTCCCGTTCGGCGATCGCCGGCACGGTGAAGCTCGCCGCCCGGATTGCCTCCAGCTCCTCTGAAGATGGCCTACCCTCGCCGTCCATCTCCTCGCAGGCGGCGACCTCGACCTCCCGCAGAGCCTCGAAGCGGGCCTCATCAGACCAGATCGAGGCGAGCTCGGGACGGGTGTAGCGCGCGATCACCGGAGACGGCGGCGGGGGAGCGCGGCGCTAGACCGCTTGGGCAACGGCCGCGGCGGGGTCACCAGCGGCCTGGAGGATCGTCTCCAGCAGTCCCGGGAAGCGCGCCTCGAGATCGGCGCGGCGCAGCGTGTTCAGTCGGGTGGTGCCCTGGTGGCGCTGCTGAATCAGACCCGCCTCTCGGAGCACCTTGAAGTGATGCGTACACGTTGACTTGGTTACCGGGAGGGCAAAGCTGCCACACGTGTACTCGCCTTCGCCTTTGGCCAGCTCGGCGACGATCATCAAGCGCACCGGATCGCTGAGCGCATGCAGGATCGCGCTGAGCTGCAGCTCGGAACGGAGCGGATGGACGATCTGTTCGGTGGTGTGAGTGTTCATGTTTCCCTGGTCATTGTACGACGCTCGTCGTACATTTGCTATCGTACGGTACTCATCGTACAACGGCGCGCAGTGAGGAAGCCCCAATGAATACCCAGACACCAGTCCAGAGTCCCTCCCAGGCCCGGACGCCGGCGCGCGTCAAGCGCACGATCGCGGGCGTGTTCGCCCAGTACATCCAGGACCTGACCCGGCCGATCGAGCCGGCACCACCATGCGCCACCTGCCCATAGCGGGCCCGCGGCGGGGCGGTCACGCGCCGAGGATGCGCGCGGCCAGCACGGCGGCGTTGCGCGCGTTGTCGACGCCGACACAGGCCACCGGAACCCCGGGCGGCATCTGCGCGATTGAGAGCAGCGCGTCAAGCCCGCCGGCCACCGAGGTGCGGCTGGTCAGCGGGACACCGATCACGGGCAAGTCGGTGTGGGCGGCGACCACCCCGGGCAGCGCCGCCGAGAGACCGGCCCCGGCGATGATCACCCGCAGTCCGCGCAGACGGGCGTTCTTGGCGTAGTCAGCGACGACGTCGGGCTCGCGGTGAGCGGACATGACCCGCGTCTCGGAGCTGATCCCGCGCTCGGTGAGCTCGGCCTCGGCCTTTTCCATCGCCGGCAGGTCGCTCTTGGAGCCCATCACGATGCCGACCCGGGGGGCGTCGGTCTCCAGATCCTCGATGTCGGCCGCCGTCTCGGCCATCGGTGCGCCGGCCCTCGGGTCCGGGCTCAGCGGTGGCTCGCCGGGCGCGTGCTCTCCCGCGGGCACCAGGTCGGGCTCGTCCTCGGTCATCGCGCCGCTCCCAGGGCAATGTCACGTCGCAGCTGGCGGCCGGGGAACTCGATCATGTTCGCTGCAGCATAGGCAGCCGCGCGGCCGGTGGCGACATCGGTCCCGAGCGCGGTGACGCTGAGAACCCGGCCCCCCGCGGTCACGATCGCCCCCGAGGCGTCCCGGGCCGTCGCCGCGTGGGTGACGTGGATCCCGTCTGCGACCAACTCCAGGCCGCTGATGGGGTCACCGCTCGAGGACGACTCGGGATAGCCCGCGCTGGCCAGCACGACCGTGACCGCAGCCTCGGGCGCCCACTCCACGGTCACGTCACGCAGACCGCCGGGCGCGCACGCCGCCTCGAGCAGCTCCAGCAGGTCCGAGCGCAAGCGGGGCAGGATGGCCTGGGTTTCGGGATCACCGAAGCGCACGTTGAACTCCAGCACTCGGACCCCGCCATCGGTCAGCATCAGGCCCGCGTAGAGGATCCCGTGAAAGGGGGTGCCGCGCCGCGCGAGCTCATCGAGCACGGGCTGGTGGACGGCGGCGCAGATCTTCCGCGCCCGCGCCTCGTCGACCTCGGGCACCGGCGAGTAGGAGCCCATGCCGCCCGTGTTGGGGCCGCGGTCACCGTCGAAGATCCGCTTGTAGTCCTGGGCGGAGGCCAGCGGCAGCGCCGTCTCGCCGTCACAAATGGCCAGCAGTGAGCACTCCTCCCCGATCAGGAACTCCTCCACGACCACCTGCTCGGTCCCGAACCGGCGCGCGACCAGGAGGTCGTCGAGCGCGGCGCGGGCCTCGGCCTCGTCGGTGGCGATGATCACGCCCTTGCCGGCGGCGAGGCCGTCGGCCTTGATGACAACCGGATAACCGGCGATCGCAGCCAGCCCCGCCTCCGGGTCGGCTACGACCGTGTAATCGGCGGTGGGGACGCCGGCGGCGACCATGACCTCCTTGCAGAACGCCTTGGAGCCCTCGAGCCGAGCGGCGCCGGCGGTGGGGCCGAAGCAGCGCACTCCGGCGGCGGCCAGCGCGTCGGCGACGCCGGCCACCAACGGGGCCTCGGGACCGACGACGACGAGGCCGGCCCCAGTCTGGCGGGCCAGGGCCACGACCGCGTCGCCATCAACCGGATCGAGGTCCGGGGCCGGGATCGCGACTTCGGCGGCGATCCCGGCGTTGCCCGGGGCGCAGAGCACCTGGGCACGTGGCGAGCGGGCGAGCGCCTGGACCAGGGCATGCTCGCGCGCGCCCGCGCCGAGGACGAGTACCGGAGCGGCCAATTTTCAGATGGCGCCGATGAAGTCGTCGATCGGGATCGCGGTCAACGTCTCGTACTTGCCGGTGCCGCGGGAGCCGAGCTCGAGCGAGACGCGCGCAATCGTCTGCTCGTCGGGCGCTTCGATCACGTTGATGAAGTCGAACTGACCGAGCGTTGCCCACTGGGCCTTGACGGTGGCGCCGAGCTGCTCGACCTCCTTATTGACCTCTTTGATCCGGCCCGGATTGTTCTTGATCGTCTGAACTCCGTCGGGGCTCAGCGTCGTGAGCATGATGTAGGTCGGCACGTTGCCTCTCCTTCCGGTTTGACGGCGGTAGCTCGACTTGTACCGGATCTCGCCGTTAGGAGGTGGCGGCCGCGGTGGGCGTCGCCGGCGATGGCGCGCGCTCGAACGTCAGCTCGCCCTCGGAGGCGCCGACGCCCACCGTGTCGCCGGCTGTGAACCGACCCTCGAGAATGGCCAGCGCCAGCGGGTCGACGAGCCGTTTCTGGATCACGCGCTTGAGCGGGCGCGCCCCGTAGGTCGGGTCATAGCCGAGGTTGCCGAGCAGCGTGCGGGCGTCCTCGGTGAGGACGAGGTCGAGCTCGCGCTCGCGGACGCGCTTGAGCACCAGGTCCACCTGGAGATCGACGATCGAGCCGATCTGCTCGCGGCTCAGGGCCTCGAACTCGACGATGTCGTCGAGCCGGTTGACGAACTCGGGGCGGAAGTGAGCCTCGACTCCGGCCCGGCCGCCCGCAATGTTCGAGGTCATGATCAGCACCGTGTTCTTGAACGACACCGTCCGGCCCTGGCCGTCGGTCAGGCGACCGTCGTCCATCACCTGGAGCAGCGCGTTGAACACGTCGGGATGGGCCTTCTCGACCTCATCGAGCAGCACCACCGAGTAGGGCCGGCGGCGGACCGCTTCGGTCAGCTGACCGCCCTCCTCGTAGCCGACGTAGCCGGGAGGCGCACCCACCAGCCGCGAGACCGCGTGCTTCTCCATGTATTCCGACATGTCGATGCGGATCATCGCCTCCTGGGTGTCGAACATGAACTCGGCCAGGGCCCGGGCCAGCTCGGTCTTGCCGACCCCGGTCGGGCCGAGGAACAGGAACGTGCCGATCGGGCGGTCGGGATCCTGGAGGCCGGCCCGTGAGCGGCGCAGCGCGCTGGCCACCGCCGCGACGGCCTCGTCCTGACCGATGACCCGCTGATGCAGGCGCTCCTCCATGTGGACGAGCTTCTCGATCTCGCCCTCCAGCAAGCGAGTCACGGGCACGCCGGTCCACTTGGCCACGATCTCGGCCACGTCCTCGGCGTCGACCACGTCCTTGAGGAAGCGCGGCCCGGATCCGGGCGTAGCGGACGCGTCGGCCTCGGCCGACTCAGCCGCCGCGAGCTGCTTCTCGAGCTCGGGGATGGTTCCGTACTGGAGCTCCGCCGCTCGGCCGAGGTCGGCCTCTCGCTGGGCGCGCTCGAGCTCGATGCGGGCCTGCTCGAGCTGCTCCTGGACGTCGGTCACAGCGGTCAGGCTGGCTTTCTCGCGCTGCCACTCGGCGTGCATTCCGGCCGAGGTCTCCTGCTCCTCGGCCAGTGCGCGCTCAAGCTGCTCGCGGCGGGCGGCCGTGCCCGGATCGTCATCCTCGCCCAGCGACTGCAGTTCGATCTCGAGCTGCATGATGTGCCGGTCGACCTCGTCGATCTCGGTGGGCTTTGAGTCGATCTCCATCCGGATCCTCGACGCCGCCTCGTCGACGAGGTCGATCGCCTTGTCGGGCAGGAAGCGGTCGGCGATGTAGCGCTGACTGAGGGTCGCCGCGGCGACCAGAGCGGAGTCCTGAATGCGGACCTTGTGATGGACCTGGTAGCGCTCCTTGAGGCCGCGCAAGATGGCGATCGTGTCCTCAACGCTGGGCTCGCCGACATACACGGGCTGGAAGCGCCGCTCCAGCGCGGCGTCCTTCTCGATGTGCTTGCGGTACTCGTCCAGCGTGG
>JBOGYN010000695.1:0-3125 GCA_050696855.1 Solirubrobacteraceae bacterium
CGCCCGGCGGGAGCACCGCCCGCGGCCTGGACGCCCTCGAGCGCGCCGGTATCCGCGGCGCGTTCTCAGCCGCCGCCGACCGCGTCTGCGATCCGCGCTGATGCTCACGCTCGCCACCACCCGGACCGACATCGCCAACTACGTCGGCGCGCTGTTCACGGTCTACATCGTCCTGCTGTTCGTCTATCTGCTGGTCAACCTGATGCTCTCGTTCGGCGTACGGCCGCCGTACTCGCGCTGGACCGATGCCGTGCTCGGATTCCTGCGCGACGTTTCCGAGCCCTACCTGCGGATCTTCCGCCGGCTGTTGCCGACGATGGGCGGCTTTGACTTCACGCCGATGCTCGCGATCATCGTCCTCTACATATTGCGGAGGATCGTCACGGGTGCCATCGCCTGAGCAGGCCGGCGCGGTGATGGCGCACGATCGGGCGGCACAGCGCCCGCCCGAGGTGGGTGACCCGCCGCCACCAGCCGCACCACAGGGCCGCCGCCGAGCATTCCTGCGGGCTGCGATCGTGATGGTGGTCGTGCTGGTGCTCGACCGCATCACCAAGAGTGCCGTGGTCAGCGGGATCGCGGTCGGCGACGTGCACAAGTTCCTGCCCGGCGTGCAGCTCGTGCATGTCCGCAACGCGGGCGTCGCCTTTGGTTTTCTGTCCGGGGGCGGAGCGCTGGTTCTGGTCGTGACGCTGCTGGCGCTGGCCGCGCTCCTGGTCTACTTCGCGCTGCGCCCACAGCGGGCCGGGCTGTGGTTGCCGACCGGCCTGCTCCTGGGGGGAGCGTTCGGGAACCTGATCGATCGCGTGGCCGGCGGCTCGGTCACCGACTTCATCAAGCTCCCCTTGTGGCCGGCCTTCAACCTGGCCGATACGGCGATTACGTTCGGAGTACTGGCCCTGCTCTACGTGCTCGAGGGCCCGCGCGGCGGGGGCGAGCCGGCCCCGGGCGCCGATCCGGAACCATGATCGAGCTCGACGTGCCGGCCGAGGCGGCCGGGGCGCGGCTGGACCGGTTCCTCGCCGAGCCCCTCGGCTCCCGCGCCCGAGCTCAGAGCTTGATCGGGTCCGGGCGGGTCCGCGTCGACGGGGCGGCGCAGCCGAAGAGCCATGCGCTGAGCGGCGGCGAGCGGATCAGCGTCGAGGAGGCCGAGCCTGCGGCCGCAGTCCCGGTGACCGACGTCCCCTACGAGGTCGCCTACGAGGACTCACACCTACTGGTGGTCGACAAGCCAGCCGGGGTCGTGGTCCATCCTGCTCGAGGGCATCGAACCGGGACTCTGGCCCAGGCGCTGGCGTCCCGCGGAGCCCAGGGCGGGGAGCCGTGGCGGGCCGGGATCGTGCACCGGCTCGACCGCGAGACCTCGGGTCTCCTCGTCGTGGCCAAGGACGACGCGGTGCACCGGGCGCTCAAGGCGCGCCTCGCCGAGCGGGCGCTGCGCCGCGAATATGCCGCCCTGGTCGTCGGGCATCCGGAGGTGCGGACCGGAACGGTTGACGCTGCGATCGGTCGCGATCGCCGCGACCGGGTGCTGATGTCGATCGACACCGACGATCCGCATGAGGCCCGCACCCATTTCGAGCTCGAGCGCCAACTGCCGGGGGCGGCGCTGCTGCGCGTGACCCTGGAGACCGGCCGCACCCATCAGATCCGGGTGCACCTGGCCGCGATCGGGCACCCCGTGTGCGGAGACCCCCAGTACGGGACTGCCGGTGAGTACGGGCTCGCCCGCCAGTTCCTGCACGCCGCCCGGCTGGCCTTCGAGCACCCGGTGACGGGGGCCGAGGTGGACGTGCGCTCGGAGCTCCCGGCCGACCTGGCCGCGGCGTTGACGCTCGCCGAGCAGGGCTAGGCCCACTAGGGTCGGGACACGAGCTGGTCCCCGGGAAGAAATAGCGACGGGGCGGCCCGTCCAAAAGCCGCCCCGCCGCACTGCCTGCGAACCGATCCACCGGAGGTAGGGGAAGGGGGTTCGGTTCGCGCTGCGGCGTCCCCGGTGGTAGGGATGAGAACGACCGCTGCCTCCTGAAACGGAGCCGACGGCAAAAACTTTCGTAGACTCGGTGCAACTCTTTCCCCAATCCCGCGGGCGCGGGCCGCAACCCTGCCTGGGCATCTGCCCGGGTTTGCGGGTAACCGGCGCTCCCGGGCCGTATCAACAAAATTCACAAGGGAGCAGTAACGGTGGCTCAAATCGGAATCAAGGAGCTGCTGGAGGCCGGCGTACATTTCGGCCACCAGACACGCCGCTGGAACCCCAAGATGCGCCGCTTCATCTTCGGCGAGCGCGACGGCATCTACATAATTGACCTGCTGCAAACCGAGGAGCTGCTCAACCGGGCTCGCGAGTTCGCCGCCGGGATCGCGCGCCGGGGCGGCACGGTGCTGTTCGTAGGCACCAAGAAACAGGCCCGAGACGCGGTCAGGGACATCGCCTCGGCCGCCGACATGCCGTACGTCAACCATCGCTGGCTCGGCGGTCTGCTGACCAACTTCCAGACCATTTCCCTCCGGATCAAGCGCCTGCACGACCTCGAGCACTACGAGACCGAGGGGCAGCTTCAGCTGCTGCCGACCCGGGAGCGGATGGCGGCTCAGGCCGACCTGGCCAAGCTCCGGGCCAACCTGGGCGGCGTCAAGAATATGCAACGCGTTCCCGACGCCGTGTTCGTGATCGACCTCAAGACCGAAGCGATCGCAGTCCGGGAGGCCCAGCGCCTGCGGATCCCGATCATCGGGCTGGTCGACACCAACTGCGACCCCGAGGGAATCGACTTCGTGATCCCCGGCAACGACGATGCGATCCGCTCCTGCGCGGCGGTCACGGGGGCGATCGGGGACGTCGTCTCCGAGGGTCACGGGCTGTTCCGCGCCGAGGAGGAGGCCGCCCGGCTCGAACGCGAGCGCGTGGAGGCCGAGGAGCGCGCCCAGCGCGAGGCCGAGGAGCAGGCTCGGCGCGAGGCCGAGGAGCAGGCTCGAGCCGAGGAGCAGGCACGCGCGGAGGAGCAGCGGGCCCGTGAGGCCGCCGCCGCCGCGTCTGCCGAAGCTGCTGCCGCGCATCCGCAGGCCATGCCCCCGACCCCCGCCGCCCCGACCCCAGCCGCCCCGGCCGCGGGGGCCCAGGA
>JBOGYN010000696.1:0-5939 GCA_050696855.1 Solirubrobacteraceae bacterium
GGCTAACCCGGCGGTCACGCCGGGCCGAAGCGGCGGGCGCCCGCCGGCGCCTCATCGGCACCAGCGCGGACCAGCGACCCCGCGGTCTGGGGCTCGCCGGCATCGAGGAGACTGGCCAGGGCGATGAACGCCTTGGCGGTGGTGAGGGCATCGCCGAGGGCGTGATGCGGGGGCTCGGCGGGCAGCCCGAGCAGCTCGGCAAGACGCGCGAGGCCGAGGTGGGACGGCGCCCCGCCTCCGCCACCGAAGTGCGACGGCACCCCGGCTTCGCCGCCGAGGTGCGACGGCACCCCGTCCTCGCGGCCGGCCGCCCACCGCCGCCCCAGGACCTCGGTGTCCGCGGCGTCGGGCAGCCGTACCCGCAGGCGCCGTAGCGCGCGGCCGAGGAAGGCCTGCTCGACCCAGGCGGTGTGAAACACCGGCACCGTGCCGGCCAGGACGGCGAGCAGGCCATCGATCGCCGCCGAGAGCGGCGGGGCATCGGCGAGATCGGCCGTGCGCAGCTTGTGGATGACAACGGCGGTCCGGCTGGGCGCGCGCCCGGGCCGCACGAGGCTGTAGTACGAGCGCCCGAGGATCAGCCGGCCGTCATGGATGGGCACGGCGCCGATCGCGATGATCTCGTCGGTGCCGGGATCGAGCCCCGTCAACTCGAGGTCGACCGCGCACCAGTCAGCCTCGCGCCAGGGCGCGGCGGAGTCGGGAGCGTCCGCGTGGCGAAAGGCTTCGGCCGCCCGACCGCGCGCACCCCAGGCCATCCTCACGAGCGCAACTCGCGGCGGACGGCGCTCACCGTGCGGAAGAGCCCGCGCAGGTTATGGCGGGTGAGCGCGCTCATCGCCGCCGGATCGAGCAGGTCGTCAGGGTCATGGCCGGCGGCCAGCTGCTGGAGCTGATGGACGATCTGCAACTCGAGCGCGAGCTCGAAGGCTTCGGCGAGGCTTGCGGCCTGCTCCTCGCCGAGCACGCCGGCCGCCGCCGCCACTGCCAGCCGCTCGGGGGTGGCGGTCTCATCGCTGCCCGCGATCGCCGCCGCCCAACGCCCCAGGGCCGAAATCGGCGCGATCGCCGCCAGGCGAATGTTGAGGCGGTCGGCCCGTCGACCGTCCTGGCGCAAGACGGTGCCCTCCTCAAAACCGGTAGGCGGGCTGTGCAGGAACGCCTGGGCGGCGAGCGCCTCGAGGAGGCGGGGGCGGGTGACTTCGTCGGCGAGGGGCAGGGGCCGCTCGGGGGTCCCCCACAGCACCCGACGATCGAAGAGCACCGCGAGCGCGAGATCATCGCCCGGCGCTGCCTCGCGCCAGCCATCCTCGTCCCGGGCCACGACCGGCCCCTCGATTCCGCAGGCGGCCAGCGTCGGGTGCAGCGCCAGCCGCCACTCCTCGGGAGGCGGGGTGGGGGTGATCAACGCCCCGCGGCGACGGGAGGTGAAGGTCAGCTCGCGCCGGGCCTGGCTACCGACCGCCACCCAGACGACGCCGGGCTCGGTCCCGAAGTCACGGGACGCGATCAGCTCCAGCGCGCGGGCGGTGAGCGCATCGACGAGGGCCGAGAGCACCCGGGGCAGCTCCAGCGCCGGCACGCTCGAACGGTGCAGCTCGAGCATCAGGGCAGGCAGGCGGGCCGCCACCGCGGCCAGGGCGGGCACGGTGCGCGCACGGGCGATCGCGCGCCGGGTCGAGAACCAGGAGCGCGGTTGGGCGGCGAACAGGTCAGCGTTCTCGAGCACCCCGATCAGCTGACCACGCTCGCTGATCACGGGGGCATGGCGGATCCCGCGTTCGAGCATTTCGTAGAGCACCTCGCCGGCGGTGCGGTCAGGGGCGACGGCGAATACGGGCGTGGTCATTGCCGCGTCGATCCTGGTTCCGCCCGAGCGCCCCCGGGCGAGTACCCGGCTGCGCAGGTCGCGATCGGTGACGATCCCGAACTGGCCGTCCTCGAGTTCGACAATCGCCGCCGTGGCGCCGGCGGTGGTCATCCGCTCGGCCACGGTGCCGATGCTTTCCGAGGGCTTGCAGGTCACGGTCGCCGAGCGGATCAGCCTCGCCACCGGTTGACCGCCGTCGGTCCGCCCGACCTCGAGCTCGCGCCGGCGCGCCCGATCGAGCAGCGGCCGCGCGACCGTGTCGGGTATCCGGTAACAGAGCGTGTCCTCGGCGGCCCGGGCCTCAAACCCGGGCGGGAGCCCGGCGAGCATGGCCGCCTGCCCGAGCGCGTCCCCGACATCGAGCAGGTCCAACAGCCGGCCCTCGTGGGTGATGTCGATGCCGCCGCTGTGGATGACCCGCAGGAAGGTGACCGGGCCGCCGTCCTCGGACAGGATCACCGTCCCCCGGGGATGAAACTCGATCGTGGCCTGGGCCGCGACCTCGGCCAACTCATCGGGAGCCAGCGCGTCAAAGGGCGCTCGCTGAGCCAGGAAGCGAACGATCTCGCTCAGGCCGGCGTCCATCGGCTTGCTCGGTGACGGCGCCATCCCCTGAAAGCTAATCGGTCGGCGCGGTAGGTTGGGGACATGAGCTCTCCTGAACCCCACTTCGGACTGACCGGCCTCGCGACGATGGGCGCGAACCTGGCCCGCAACGTCGCCCATCACAAGATCCCCATCGCCGTACACAACCGCACGACCAGCCGGATGCAGAAGTTCATCGAGGAGCACGGCGACGAAGGGCCGATCACCGGTCACGAGTCCGTCCAGGATTGGATCGGCTCGCTCGCGCAGCCTCGGGTGGTGATGAGCCTGGTCCAGGCCGGCCCGGCCACGGACGCCGTGATCGACGAGATCGTCCCCCAGCTCGACCGCGGCGACATCGTGATCGACGGCGGCAACGCCAACTTCCGGGACACCCAACGCCGGCACGCGGCGCTCGGCGAGCAGGGGATTCATTTCCTCGGCGTGGGCGTCTCGGGCGGCGAGGAGGGGGCGTTGAACGGCCCGAGCATCATGCCGGGCGGCGACCGCGAGCCCTACGACGAGTCGGTGGCGCCGATCCTCGAGGCGATCGCCGCGGACGTCGACGGCACGCCCTGCTGCACCTATGTCGGCCCCGACGGCGCCGGGCACTTCGTGAAGATGGTCCACAACGGCATCGAGTACGCCGATATGCAGCTGATCGCCGAGAGCTATGACCTCTTGCGCAACGGCGCTGGGCTCGAGGTCCCCGAGATCGCCGACCGGTTCCGGTCCTGGAACGAGTCTGAATTGGAGTCGTTTCTGATCGAGATCTCAGCTCGCGTGCTGGCCAAGACCGACGACGCCACGGGCCAACCGCTGGTGGACGTGATCCTCGATGCCGCCGAGCAGAAGGGCACGGGCCGGTGGACGGCGCAGAACGCGCTCGAGCTCGGCGTGCCCCTGACCGGGATCACCGAGGCCGTGTTCGCCCGCTCCCTGAGCGCGCTCAAGGATCAGCGCACGGCGGCCGCGGACCGGCTCGCCGGCCCCGACGCCGCGGGCGGCCAGACCGACCGCTCGCTCGTCGACGATCTCCAGCACGCCCTCTACGCGTCCAAGATCGTCTCCTACGCGCAGGGCTTCGCGCAGATGGCGGCCGCCGCCGAGGCCGAGGGGTGGAAGATCGACCTCGGCGCGATGGCCACGATCTGGCGCGGGGGCTGCATAATCCGCGCCCGCTTCCTGGACCGGATCCGCGAGGCCTACGACGACGCGCCGGCGCTCGAGAATCTGATGCTGGCCGACTTCTTCGCGCAGGCGCTCAAGGAGGCCCAGGATCCCTGGCGCCGCGTGGTGGCTCGCGCGGCCGAGCTCGGCATCCCGACCCCCGCGTTCTCGTCCTCGCTGGCCTACTACGACGGCTACCGCCGCGCCCGCGGGCCGGCCAGCCTGATCCAGGGCCTGCGCGACCTGTTCGGCGCCCACACCTACCGCCGCGTCGACCGCGACGGAACCTTCCACACCATGTGGGGCGCCGAGGGCAACGAAGTCAAAACCTGAAGCCGCCCGACCGGCGACCGGGTCAGCCGAGCAGGCCGAGGCGCTGGGCGCGCTGGACGGCCTCGGTGCGGTTGCGCACCCCGAGCTTGCGATACACGGCGCTCGAATGCTCCTTGACGGTGTGCTTTGACAAGTGCAGCGCGGCCCCGATCTCGGGGTTGGTGGCGCCCGAGGCCATCTGCTCGAGCACCGCCCGTTCGCGGTCTGAGAGTCCGAGTGCACCGGGCGTTTCGTGACGTTCGAACACCGTCCCGCCCAGGCCGACCAGCCGAACCGCGCTCGCGATCCGCCGCGCCGGCCAGTCCTTGTAGGCAAACCCCGAGGCGCCCGCCGCGCGGGCCGCGCTGGGCGAGATCTCGCCGGCGCCTGAAAACAGCAGAACGCGCGTCGATGGCTGGGCGGCCCGGATTCGCTCGCACACCTCGGCGCCCGACTCCTCGCCGATAAACAGGTCCACGAGCGCGACGTGCGGCTTGTAGCGGACGGTCATGTCCAGCGCCTCCGGGCCTGAGTGCGCGCTGACACAGCGCTGCACCCAGTCCTGCTGGGTGAGCATCAGCCGGAAGCCCCAGTGCACGACGTCGTGGTCATCGACGACGAGCACGCTCAGGCGCTCCGGGCTGCGCTGCGCGTCAGCCATGCGGCACCACCAGCCGCACCTGCCAGGTCCCCGGCTCGCGCTCGCCGAACTCGACCACACCGCCGCTCTGAAGCGCTTCCAGCGCGGCCAGGCGCAGTCCCATCCCGGCTCGCCGGCGGGGGCTGTGCACCCCGTCGTTGGCGATCTCGAGCACGAATGCCCCGTCGGCATCGTGGATGCGCACCGCCACCTGACTCGGCGAGGCGTGCTTGTGGGCGTTGCGGACCGCCTCGCGGAGCACCGATTGGGCGAGCGGTTCGAGGCCGCTGGGAACGGGGCCGTCGGCCGCAAGGACCAGACCGAGGTCCGGATGGGCCTGGGCGAGGCGCTGCATTTCGGCGGTCAGCGTGGTCCGGGTCGCCCGCGGCGCGCGGCCCAGCGGGCGCTGGAGCGCGGCTCGGAGCTCGCCGAGCGCGGCCTGCGTCTCGGAGGCGCAGCGCTGACGGGCGGCGGCGGGGAGCTCGCCGTCGCCGTCGAGGGCCATCGAGACGCCGAACAGCCTCTGGATGACGCCTTCGTGGATTTCGCGCGCCAGGTCGATGCGCTGCTCGAGCTGGCGGGCGGCCTCGAACTGATTAGAGAAGATCCGGGCCACCGAGGCCAGCGCGGCCGCCTTGCCGAGCGTCCAGAGCAGGTTGCGGTCGGCGTCCTCCAACGGTGGGCTTGACATCAGACGGTCGGTGAGGATGACTCCGATGGCGCGCCCGCCGGCCGTCATCGGGGCGCAGACGAGCCGCGCCGGCTCGGCGACCAGGGCCGCGTACTCGTCGGGCACCTGGCCGGTCACGTCGCCGTCCACTTCGACCACCTGGTCCTCGCGCAGCGCCCGGGCGGCGATCGGCGCCGACTCGACGGTCACGTGCGCGCTCGCGAACTGCGCCGAGTCCATGCCGTGGGCGCCGGTGGCCCGCACACGCCGCAGCGTGCTGTCGTAGCGGAAGATCACCGCCCGGCGCATCCGGGCGAGCCGGCAGACGGCCTCGCAGAGGCGGTCATAGAACGAGTCCGAGTCCGAGCCCGCCGCATCTGGCTCGGACTGCGAGAGGACAGCGACGAACAGCTCGAGCGCATCGATCCCGAGGTCCACCCGCCCTTCTCCAGGCGTTCCCGCGCTCACCAGCGGGTTCCCACGCTCACGGGTGGTCCGGCTCCCGGCGCCGCCGGCCGGCCGCGCTCAGGCGGCGTGGGCGTGAGCCATCAGCCCGAGGCGCAGCGTCTGCTCGAGCGTCAGGTACACCAGCCACCGCTCCTCGCAGGTCGGACACCGGCATTGCACCGAGGGATCGTAGCCCTGCAGCGCCGCCGACCACTCGATCTCGTCACTGCGCAGGCACACGGGGC
>JBOGYN010000697.1:0-2817 GCA_050696855.1 Solirubrobacteraceae bacterium
GATCAGGTGTTGTCTGAGGTTTTGAGTCGTCAGCGTCGGTGGTGGTCGTGTCGTTGGTGGCCGCGCGGTCGGATCGCAGCTGCACCGATTGGCGGAGTCGCTCCGTGATCGCGCGTTCGTATCTGCCTCTGGGGTGATCTTGGGGGATCTTCAGCGGTTCCTTCTGAGGCATCAGTCCTCGGCCGGAACGCGCCCGCCGAACGTCGCCGGGTCCACAGGGCGCTCCGCGTGTGGCAGGCCCTCCACTACGAGGAGGTACGACTCGGTCACCAGGTCGTCGACGAGCTGCTTTCGCAGGTTCCCGCCGGGGTGCAGCGTGATCCAGTGCTGCTTGTTCATGTGATAGCCGGGAGTGATGTCCTCGTGCTGCTCCCGCAGTGCCTCGCCGTCCTCCGGTGCCGCCTTGACGATGACGATGGGTTCCCCGGTGATCGCCGTGAGCAGCATGAACACCTTGTCGCGGACCTTAAACACCTCCCATTCCGGACCGAACGGATGCTCCAGTCCAGCACCGGGGAGCTCTTGTGCTCGCTCTCGAGCTTGCTCCTGCAGCTTGTTGTCGTTCACGCGATCTCCTTGCCTTGGGATGGTCCGGATATAGTGCGTACGGCCGTACATACTAGCAGTGCGTACGATGGTACGTACTTGGTCTGAGATTGGAGGTCGCATGCGCCGCGGGAAACCAAACGACCCAGGACGCCGCGCGCGGATCGTGGAGGCCACCCTCGACGTGATCAAGACCGACGGGATCAGTGGGGTGTCGTATCGGGGCGTCGCCGCGCACGCGAAAGTCCCGCTGGGGTCGATGACGTACTACTTCCCCACCCTCGAGGGCCTCATCCTGAGCGCCTTGGACTCGACCCGCAGCGAGCTCGAGCCCCGGTATGCCGCCCCGCTGCGTGATGCCCGCACCCCCGCCGACGTCGTCGACGCGCTCGTTGACGCGACGATCGGATCGACGAGCCCGAGTCTCGCCGACATCCGCCTCTATGAGGAGATACGCCACTACGGCGCTCGGGACCCGAACGTGGCGGCCGTGCTCCAGGCAGTCGAAGACGACTCCCTCGTGATGCTTGAGCCCGTCGTCCCCATCAGCATCGCGCTCGCCATCAACGCACTGCTGTGGGGCTGGTGGAGTCACCGCCTGGCGCACCCCGACACGTCGCTCGACGAAGCAACAGTGCGCGGACCCTACGAAGCCATCGTTGGACTCGCCGCCGCGGCCGATCACCCATTCCACGCGAAGGAGCAGAACCGTGCCTAAGACAATGCAAGCCGTCCGGCTGACCGGCCCCGTTGCACCTGAGGGGCTCACCGTAACGGAGGTACCGCTCCCAGCGGTCGCCGCCGGCCAGGTCCGCATCCGCGTGCGAGCGTTCGGCGTCAACGAGTCCGAAGTCACCAGCCGCAAGGGAGAGTCCGGGCCGGACTTCAACTTCCCCCGGGTGCTCGGCATCGAAGCTGTCGGCGTGGTTGATGCCGTCGGCGACGACGTCGACCTGCCCCTCGGGCAGAAGGTCGCCACGATGATGGGCGGTCTCGGCCGCACCATCGACGGCAGCTACGCCGAATACACCGTCGTCGACGCAGCGAACACGATCCCCTTCGATACCGAACTCGGCTGGGAGGTCGTCGGCGCGCTTCCCGAGATGCTGCAGACCGCCCACGGATCGCTGACGACCGGACTCCACCTCCAAGCCGGCCAGCAGATGCTCATCCACGGCGGCACCTCCACCGTCGGACTGACCGCCATCGCGATCGCGCACCAGCTCGGCGCCACCGTCATCGCCACCACTCGCAACGCAGCCCGAGCGGACCTGTTGCACCACGTCGGCGCGGACCATGTCGTGATCGACGATGACACCCTGTCGGACGCCGTTCGTGCGATCGCGGCGGACGGTCTTGACGCCGTCCTCGAGTTCGTCAGCGCGGCAGCGCTTCCGGACATGCTCGCCCTGACTCGCTCCGGCGGCACCGTCTGCTTCGTCGGGGCTCTCAGCGGTGAATGGACCATCCCTGACTTTTCACCGTTCACCATCCCCAACGGCGTGTACCTGACCAGCTACGCGGGTGAAGCAGGAGACCTCCCCGCTGAGGCCCTCGGCAGATACCTCGACGCCATCAAAGCCGGTACCATGAACGTCGTCATCTCCGACACCTACACCGGACTCGACCAGGTGGCTGCAGCCCACCAAGACTTCGAATCCACCCACCGTGTCGGCAAACGAGTCGTCGTCATCCCAACACGGTGAACTGACCACAGCGCTCACGAGCCGCTGTCCTCGAGCGTGACGTGCGACGTTATGTCCTCCACGTCCCTGCTCGCCTACGCCTACGCTCGTGGCGAATCCGAAAGCGGGCGATCGACGCGGACAGCCTCCAGTCGCCCTACACCTGCTCTTCCTTCGTGAGGAGCATCTCGGTCGTGACGCCGCTTCTCCCGCCGCGCGCGGTAGGCGCGTCTCCGAAGTCGGGCCGGCGGGTCTCGGCCCCCTCGACCGCTTGAAGAGGCGCGAGATCCGCGCGGAGCGGGAACGCTCGCCACCTGTAGCGCGATACCCGTCGCCGAGTGAATGCAGGGCCGTACGGGTGGGCCGAGGTGATCTGTCGCCGTCCTTGACCTCATACACCACGGCTCCGCGCCTACGCGCTCCGTGGGTCCTGTTGCGGCAATGGGGTCTCGGTGAAGCGAGCCAGCGCTTCCAGGAGCTCGTCCTGGAAGCGCTGATCATGGGCGGCAGGTGCCGGGTCCTCGCGGCGTTCGTGGTACAAGTACCCGCCTGAGGTCAGGGCCTCCGGATCGTCGCTGGTCGCGAG
>JBOGYN010000698.1:0-1687 GCA_050696855.1 Solirubrobacteraceae bacterium
GGGAGATGCTGAGCGAGGAGAGCGGCGTCACCGCGGTGTTCGGGTCCTATGACGATGATCCAGACAGCACCGATGACGTGTCCCAGTTCCGCAACTTGCTTCACCATCACGTCCACCAGGGATCACCGGGGACCGTGTGCACATTCTGGGCCGGGCTTGGGGCGATCCGGCGGACGGCGTTCGTCGAGGCCGGCGGCTTCATCGACCATCCGATCGAGGACATCGAACTCGGGATGCGGCTCGCCGAAGGCGGGGCGTCGATCGTGCTCGATCCGCGCGTCCAGGGCAAGCACCTCAAGGTCTGGACGGTCCGCAGCATGGTCAAGACCGACCTGCTGGTGCGGGGTGCACCATGGATTGGGCTTGCGCTTAGTCACCGCATCTCGCCGGCCGTCCTCAACCTAGGCTGGCGCCACCGCATCAGCGCGCTCGCCTCCGTCTCGGCGCTGGGCGCGCTGCTGTTCCGGCGTCCCCGAGCGGCTGTGACCTGGCTTGGCGTGTTTCTATGGTTCAACCGGTCGTTCTACAAGCTGATGCTGCGCCGTACCGGCCCGCGCACGGCGGCGGTCGGGGTCGCGCTGCACCTTTTGCACCATCTCACCGGTGTTGCGGCCGTCCCGACCGGCCTGGCGCTCTATGTTCGCAAGCGACGCGCGGAGGATCAATGCGATTCGGGTTCATCGGCCTAGGTCGGGCAACGCGGGTCTTTCACCTGCCGGCGCTCACTCAGATCGACGGCGCGGAGGTCGTTGGCGGGTACGACGAGTCGGCCATGGCACGTGAGGCGTGGCAGCGAGAGGCTCAGATGCACGCGTTCGACACCGTGGACGATCTGCTCGAGCGCTCAGGCGCAGAAGTGATCGTCGTCGCCACACCGCCGGCGTCACACGCCGAGCTATGCATCCGCGCGCTTGAGAGCGGCGCCCATGTGATCTGCGAGAAGCCGTTCGCCACCACGGTCGATGAGGCCGACCGCATCCTCGCGGCGGCGGCGCTCGCCGGCCGCCAGGTCGCCGTAAACCACGAATTCCGGGAAAAGCCGATCTTCAAGACGGTGCGCGAACGCGTGGTCGCCCGCGAGTTCGGCCGGCTCGTGTTCGCGCAGGTGTGGCAGCAGATGAGTATGCCGCCGTGGCAGGAAAAGACCCCGTGGCGGGCCGCGATGGCTAACCGCACGCTGCTCGAGGGGGGGGTCCACTTGGTGGACCTCCTGATCGGGCTGTTCGGCGAGCTGCCGGAGGCCGTGTATGCGAGGCACTCCGCCGGCTATCACGGCCAGCCGGACGCCGATCCGGTGCAGGTCCTCACGCTGGAGTTCGGACACGGCCGACTCGCGCTGATCACGATTGATCGGCTATGCCAGGCCGGCACGAGCTACCTCGAATTACGGGCGGATTGCGAGCGAGCGTCGCTGCGGGCCTCGCTGGGCGGCCGGGCGGCAATGCAGATCGGCAAGAAGCGGGCCCATGCAACCGGAGTCAGGTTCGAGGTTGGCCTTGGCGGCCTCGCATGGGCGGAGCAGGGATTGCACCGGCGCACGCTGGCGCGCGCGTCTCGTCGCGTCGGCGTTGATGCCACGGCGGCCCTTCTGCGAGACATCCTCGCGGCACTCCGCGCGGACCGCACGCCGCCGTCGAGCGGCCAGGAGGCTCGCGACGGGCTCGTCGTGATCGAGGCCGCGTACGAG
>JBOGYN010000699.1:0-8904 GCA_050696855.1 Solirubrobacteraceae bacterium
CTTCCACACCGTCCCCGGGACCATCAACGAGATCCTGGGGCCGAGTTTCAGCGGCGGCCATTGGCGAATCCGCGTTGCTCCCGAGTACTACGGCCTGGTCATGTTCGCCCAGGCCGCCCCGCCCGGCGCCAAGCTGCTACCGATCTCGGGAACCCCGACGGCCGGCGTCAAGAGCTGGGCCACGCTCGCGTCTGACCGGACGCTCCGGGTGACGCTGATCAACAAGCACCTGCGCCGGAGCGAGGCCGTCCGCCTCCACCTTCCGGCCCGCTACGCCAGCGCGAGCGTCGAACAGCTCCGGGCGCCCAGCGTCAGCGCCCGCGATCAGATCACCCTCGGCGGCCAGAGTTTCGGCCCCGAGACGACCACCGGCCGGCTGGCCGGAACGAGTCAGAACTCGACCCTGCGTCCGGCCAACGGGACCTACGTCGTCCGCCTGCCGGCGGCCAGCGCCACGCTGATGACTCTGCATTAGAGTGCCGGCCCTGCTCCGTCCGTCTTCTCACCGGATCGCGCGCGCCGGGACAGCGATGCTGGTGGCCGGCGCCCTGATCGCCGCCTTCACGCCGGCTGTCGGCGCCGTCCCGACCACGGCCGTTGCCCCGCAGAATCCGTTCCTCGCGCCGGTGACGAACGCCGAGGCGAGCGCGCTCGGCCAGCAGGCATATCTGTACGGCTTCCCGCTGCTCGAGTTCCTGCGCGTGCGAAGCACCGAGACCAGCGTGCGCTGCCCCGATGCCAACGGCGACGAGCCGGTCAACGCCTTTGCCACCGGCGCGGCGCGCTTTGCCCGCCCCTCCGACCGAGCGGTGGTCGCCCCCAACGTCGACACCCTGTACACGATCGGGCATCTGGACCTCGGCCGTGGGCCGGTCGTACTCAGCCACCCGACGATGGGGAGACGCTACTTCGTGTTCGAGCTCCTTGATCCGTACACCAACGTGATCGGCTACATCGGCAGCCGGACCACGGGCAGCGGCGCCGGCCGCTTTGCCATCACCTGGAGCGGCCATCGCGGCCCAGGCACCGCGCGCGCACGCGTGATCCGGTCGCGCTACCGCCGGGTGTGGGTGATCGGGCGCACGCTGGCGGGGGGACCGGCCGACCAGCGCCGCGCCCATGCCCTCATGCGCCAGTACCGGCTCGATTTGCCGCCGGGTGCCGATCGGGCTCGCCGCATCAGGCCAAGACGCCGACTGGCCTCGGCTTCCTGAGCGCCCTGGACCGGGCGCTGCGCGAGAACCCGCCGCCGGCTCGGGATCGGCCCCTGCTCGCCCAGCTGGCCCGCGTCGGCGTGGGACCGGGGCTCGGCGTCAGGGGAGCGCACCTCTCGGCGACGGTTTCATCAGCCCTGGTCGCCGGTGTGAACGTGACCGCGGCGGCGCTGCCGACAATCGCCCGATCGATGATCCTTCAGCTCGCCCAGCGCCACCACGGTTGGGCTGACCCGGCCGGCGACATCGGCGCCTACGGCCGCGACTACAAGTTCCGCGCTGGCGTGGCTTCGATCGGCCTGGGCGCCAACACGCGCGCCGAGGCCGTTTATCCGACCGCCCTGACCGACTCCCAGGGCCAGCCTCTGACCGGCGGCTCGCGCTACCGGCTCGTGTTCCGGCCGGGCCAGGCGCCGCCCGCGCGCGCCTTCTGGTCACTGACCATGTACGACGCCAACGGTTACCTGGTCGCCAACCCGGCGCACCGTTACGCGATCGGCTCCAGTCACCCACCGCTTGAGCGTGAGCCCGACGGGAGCATCGTCGTCCTACTCCAGCACACCCGCCCGACCCAGGCCCACGTCAACTGGCTGCCCACGCCGAGCCGAGGCTTTCGCCTGAACCTGCGGATCTACTGGCCGCGGCCGGCAGTGCTGTCCGGAGCCTGGCAGCCGCCGCCCGTACAGCGCGTCGGGCCCTGAATGTCCGATCGCGCATCCGCCGCGCTCCCTCCTGGCCTGGTGCATTATGTCCAACGGGCTTGCCTACACAGGCGGCTGGTGGGATCGTGTGTCGGGGTATTTCACACCACGAGAGGGGACCGTCATGCCGTTGCACCGTCCATTCGCCCGGCGCGCTGGCGCCGTCGCGGCCGTCGCGGCGCTCGCCGCCGTCACCCCCGCCGCTTCCACGGCGCTTTCCGCCACTTCGGCGAGCACGCCGGCTTGTTCCGCGGCCGGGCTGGTCAACTGGATCAATCCCAACGGCAACGGCGCGGCGGGGACGATCTTCTACCAGCTCAGGTTCACCAATCTGTCCGGCCATCGCTGCACCCTGCATGGCTACCCCGGAGTGTCGGGGATCGACCTACACGGGCACCGGCTCGGAGCCGCGGCGCGGCGCTCGACCAGCCCCGTTCACGTGATCGCACTCAACAACGGCGCGACGGCCAAGGCCGTTCTGGGCATCGCCGAGTCGAGCTTCTTCCCGCCCGCGACATGTAAGCCGACCACGGCCGCCGGGCTGCGCGTCTTTGCCCCCAATCAGTCCGCGAGCAAGGTGGTCCCGTTCCCGTTCGGCGTGTGCTCGGCCGGACCCGGCAATCTGAGCATCCGCGCGGTCACGCACTGACGAGCTAACTTGGGAACGCATGAACACTTGGACGATCCCGAGCATGGACCTGAGGCCGCATGCACCCGAGATCCTCGCCTCGACCGACGATGCCCGCGCGATCGCGCTGCTGATCCCCGCGGGCGAGAGCCTCGACGATCACCAGGTCTATGAACGGGCCTGGGTCACCGTGCTTGATGGCGAGGTCGAGATCACGACCGCCGCCGGCGACAGCGTCACGGGCGGCAGCGGCCTAGTGGTCGAATTTGCCCCCAACGAGCGTCACGCCGTACGCGCTCGCTCTGATGCCCGCATCTTGCTGTTGCTCACGCCCTGGCCCGGAGACGACCACCCCGGCGCGATGACCCTGGAGCAGAAGGCAAACGCCGTCCACAACGCCGCTGAGCATCGATCGGCCGGCTGAGTCCCGGCGCCGCGAGAGCGCCAGGGGGCAACTCACGCCCGGCGGCCCGGGATCTCGGTAGGGTCTGCGCGCAATCGCTCGCCGGACCCGAGGAGGCTGAGAGCCAAGATGGACGATTCGATCGTAGTCGGCACTGACGGCTCAGACACGGCCAAGCAGGCCGTTTCCGAGGCCGTGCGGCTGGCCAAGGCGCTGGGCGCCCCCGTACACGTGGTGTCGGCTTTTGAGCCGACGCGCGGAGCCCGGGTCACGGGCGCCCCCGAGGGCGCGGCCAAGGTCTGGGCGCCCCTGCCCGACGACGTAGTGGAGTCGATCCTGTCCGAGGCCGCGGCCGGGATCCGGCTGGCCGGCGCCGAGGTGACCACGCATGCGATCCGCCAAGACCCCGCCGATGCGCTTCTCGAAGTGGCCAAGAAGGTCAACGCGTCGCTGATCGTGGTCGGGAGCCAGGGCATGCACGGAGCGCGCCGCCTGGCGCTCGGCAACGTGCCCAACAAGGTCTCACACCACGCGACCTGCAACGTCCTGATCGTCGCGACCCAGCGCGGCTAGCTCGGCGCCGGCACGCCCTCGGCTCGCGCTTGGGCCGATCGCTCGGTGGGTGGCTCGGTCTCGGTCGCGTACCGGCGCAGGAAGAGGTGGACGCCGATCACGACCCCGGCGAGGGTCGGGACCGCCCAGACGATGCCCTGGCCGATCTGGGTCGCGATCGGCCCGGGGCAGGCGTCGGCGATCCCCCACCCCAGCCCGAACAGCAGGCTGCCCACGATATGCCGGCGCTCGACGTGCTCGCGGTTCCAGGCGATCGGGGCGCTGACCAGCAGCGCCCGGCGCTGACGGCGCCGCAAAACGGCCAGGCCGACGCCGGCGGTCAGCACCGCCGAGGCGAAGAACAGGAACAGGTAGGAGCGCTGGAAGAGCAGGGCCTGGCGGATCACCGTCGGGCTGCTCATGCCGCTCCACGAGAGCACGATTCCGAACACGAGCCCGATACCGAGGCCGGCGAGCCGCGCCCGCATCACATCACCGCCCGGATCGCGAAACTGACCACGATCGCGGTACCGAAGAAGGTGGCGGTCGCCGCGAGGCTGGCGGGCGAGAACAATGCCGTGCCGCTGAGACCGTTGCCCGAAGTGCAGCCCCCGGCCTGCTTGGCTCCGTAGCCGATCAGCACACCCGCCCCGAGCAGGATCGGCGCGATCGCGATCCGAGCGGCGCCGTGCAGGTTGGCGGTCAGCCACCCGTAACCGGCGAAATCGGGGCCGCCGGCCAGCAGCGCGAACACCGTGCCGCCCAGCAGCACTCCGATCACGAACCAGCCACGCCAGTCAAACGAGGCCCGTCCCGCCCGCAACCGGCCGATGATCTCCGAGTAGCCGCCGGTCACTCCGAGCCGGCCATTGAACAATGCCCGGCAGGCGACCACGCACAAGCCGAGCGCGGGTCCGGCCAGGTACCAGGGCAGCTGCGAGTGTCTCATCAGGCTCTCCGATCGAGGGTGGACGCGAGCACGTTTACCGCTCTGAATTCTAGAACGCACGGGCGCCGGTGCTAGCCTAGTGCTTGCCAGCAAGCAAGCATTTCTCTGAACTGATCTCCCCCGCCCCCATCCTCGACGAGGAGACCGCCGTCCGGCTCCGGATCGCGGTCGCCCGTCTCTCTCGGGCCCTGCGCCCGACCAGCGCCGGCCAGGCCGCCGGGCTCACGCCCACGCGGGCCTCGGTGCTGCTGACGATCGTGCGCGAGGGGCAGGTCGGCCTCTCGACGCTGGCCGCGAGCGAGAGCCTCAACCCGACGATGCTCTCGCGCGCCATCTCGGCGCTGGTGGAGGCAGGCCTGGTGGGCCGGGTCAGCGACCCCGAGGACCGTCGCGCCGCCTGGGTCAAGTCCACCCCCGCCGGGCGCAAGCTCGCCGAACGCATGCGCCGGGAGCGGACCGCGGCGCTCAACCACGGCCTCGAAGGACTCTCGCAAGACGAGCGCGGGGCGATTGAGTCCGCCCTGCCCGCGCTGGAGGGGCTGGCCAAGCAACTGCGGGACCGGCGCCCGTGACCCGCGTGGTCCGGGCCGGACGCGTCACCTTCGCTTCCCTCTCGATCCCGAACTACCGCCGTTACTACGGCGGTCAGGCGATCTCGCTGATCGGGACCTGGATGCAGATGACCGCCCAGGCGTGGCTGGTCCTGACCCTGACCCACTCGAGCACCTGGCTGGGCGTGATGATCGCCCTGCAGACCGTCCCGGTACTGATCCTCGGTCCCTACGGGGGAGTCATCGCCGACCGGGTCGACAAGCGCAAGCTGATGATCGCCCTGCAGAGCGCGATGGGTATCCAGGCGCTCGTCCTCGGCGTGCTGACCGTGACCGGAGCGGTCACCCTGGCTGAGATCGGTGTCCTCGCCGTCCTGCTCGGGCTCAACAACGCCTTCGAGAACCCCGCGCGCCAGTCGTTCATGCTCGAGCTGGTCGGCTCCGAGCACCTGCGTAACGCGGTCAGCCTCAACTCGGTCTTGGTCAACGTCGCCCGCTCGATCGGACCCGCCGTGGGCGGCATCCTGATCGCCACGGTCGGCACCGGGGTCTGCTTCCTGGTCAACGCCGCCAGCTTCGTGGCCGTGGTGGCGTCGCTGGTAACGCTGGACGGCACCGCCCTCTCGACCAGCCCGCCGACGCCCCGGGCCGGCGGGCAGCTGCGCGAGGGACTGCGGTACGTCCGCGCCACCCCGCAGCTCGCGGTGCCGCTGGTGATGATGGGGATCGCCGGTTGCCTGACCTACGAGTTCCAGGTCACGCTGCCGGTGATGGCCGACCGCGGCCTGGGCGTCGGCGCCACCGGCTTTGGCTTCATGACCGCCTCGATGGGGGTCGGCGCCGTGATCGGCGGCCTGCTCGTGGCCGCGCGCGGCCGCACCGGCCTGCGGCCGCTGGTGCTCGCCGCCGCGGCCTTTGCGGTGGCCATGGGCCTGGCGACCGCCGCGCCGTCGCTGGACTTCGAGCTCGTCGCCCTCGCCCTGGCGGGCGGGGCCAGCATCTCGTTCATGGCGACGGGCAACTCGACGCTTCAGCTCGCCGCCGCGCCGGAGATGCGGGGCCGGGTGATGTCACTCTGGTTCGTCGCCTTCCAGGGCTCGACGCCGATCGGGGGGCCGATCGTCGGCTGGGTGATGGCCGTGATCGGCCCGCGGGCCGGGCTCGGCCTGGGCGCCATGACCGCGGCCCTGGTCGCGGTCGGCGGCCTGCTCGCCCTGCGCCGCCTCCCGCTTGCTCGTGGTGCTCGAGCGCCCGGCGCGGCGCTCGGCCGAGCCGGCACCACCTAGGATCGAAGCACTGATGCTCGGCTCTTTCCTCGACGCCACCCTTGACCGCACGGTCGTCGGCGGCTACACGAACGTGGGCTACCGGCTCCGGCGTCCCTGGTGGCACGAGTCCGATCTGACGCCGATGACCGGCAAGACCGTCCTCGTCACCGGCGCCACCTCCGGGCTCGGCCTGGCGGCCGCCGACGGCTTCGCGCGGCTGGGCGCAGAGCTGTGGTTGCTCGCCCGCGACCGCAAGCGGGGCGAGGACGCCCGGGCGACGGTGGCCGAGCAGAGCGCCGGCGAGGTCCACCTCGAGCTCTGCGATCTCGCCGACCTGGCCTCGGTCCGAGACTTTGCCCAGCGCTTCACAGACAGGGCTCCCCGGCTCGATGTGCTGGTCAACAACGCCGGCGTGATGACGGCCCAGCGCACCCGCTCGGCCGACGGGATCGAGTTGACGTTCGCGGTCAATGTGCTCGCCCCGTTCCTGCTCACCGAGCTGCTGCTCGAGCCGCTGCGCCAAGCCGCCCCTTCGCGGATCATCAACGTCTCCTCCGGGGGGATGTACGCCCAACGGCTGCGCGCCGCCGATCTTCAGAGCGAGCAGGGCGACTTCGACGGGACGGCCGCCTACGCACGCAGCAAACGCGCCGAGGTGATCCTCACCGAGATGTGGGCTCGCCGCCTCGCGAACTCGGGAGTCGCCGTCCACGCCATGCACCCGGGCTGGGCCGACACCCCCGGGGTGCGCACCTCACTGCCCCGCTTCTACCGGGTGACCCGGCCGCTGTTGCGCACGCCGGCCCAGGGCGCCGACACGATCGTGTGGCTCGGCGCCGCGCCCGAGGCCGCCACCGGCTCGGGGGCCTTCTGGCATGATCGCGCCCGTCGACCGGCCTATCTGTTGCCAGGCACGCGGGAAACGCCGGCCGACCGGGAGCGGCTGTGGCGGGTATGCGAGGAGCTGACTGGTGTTGAACATGCCCGCCCCGACGTTTGACCTCCAGAGCCACTCGACTCATTCCGACGGCGCGCTGAGCCCCGCCGCCGTCGTGCGCGCGGCGGCGGCTGCCGGCGTCGAGCTGCTCGCGCTCAGTGACCACGACACGGCGGTCGGCGTCAGTGAGGCGAGTGCGGTCGCGGTCGCGAGCGGGATCGAGCTCGTGGCGGCCACCGAGATGACCGCGATCTACGCCGGCCAGCAGGACCTGCACGTGCTCGGGTATCTGGTCGACCCGCTCGAGCCCACCCTCAGTCAGGCGCTCGAGCGCTCGCGGTCAGATCGCGAGGTCCGAGCTCAGGCCATGGCCTCGGCTCTGAGCCGACTCGGATTCGAGCTCGACACCGGCGCGCTGGCCCGCCGGGGCGCCGGCGGCGGCGCGGTCGGCCGCCCCCACCTGGCGCAGGCCGTCGTGGGCGTGCCTGCCAACCGCGAGCGGCTCGCCGACGAGGGCCTTCTGGACCCGACCGATTTCCTGCGCGCCTACCTGATCGAGGGCTGTCCCGCCTTCTGCCCGCGGGCGGCGCCGACGGTCGAGGAGGCGATCGGCCTGATCCACAGCGCGGGCGGACTCGCGGTCTGGGCCCACCCGTTCTGGGACATCGCCGAGCCGCAGGCGGTGCTGGCCGCGGTCGATAGCTTCCGAGCCGCCGGCTTGGACGGGGTCGAGGCCTTCTACGTCACCCATAGCCGTGAGCAGACCGAGCTGCTGGTCAGGCGCTGCCTCGAGCTCGGGCTGCTCAGCACCGGATCCTCTGACTTCCACGGGCCTGAGCACCACATGTTCTCGCGCTTTCGGGCCTTTGAGACCTATGGCCTCACGCCCGCGCTCGGCCCACTCGCCGGTTGAAGGCCGCCTCAGCCGTTGCGGGGCGTCCGGGCGATCACCAGGGTGCGGTGGGGGGCCGTGATCACAATCACTCGTTGGCCGCTGCGCAGCGCCGAGAGCGATGCCGCGTGGCGGTCATCGCGGACCTTGGCGGTGCTCGGAATGGTCAACGTGATCGTCTTGTAGGTCTGCTTCCTGGTCCCCTCGATCAGGGTGACCTGTCGCCCGGAGACCGACGCGACGTGGCCGCGGTCGACGGTCACGGTGACAAAACCGTGCTTGGTGGCGACCACCAGGTCGGCGTGGACGGCCCGCCGCGCGAAGCTGCGCAAACCGTGACCGTGCTGGTGAGCGCCGAACGTGTGGGCGCGGGAGGTGGACTTGCCGGTCGTGGCCCCAGCGCTGGCGATCGCGCTGGCTCCGGCGCCGAGTGCCACGCAGCAGATCGCGACCAGCGCGATCTGGGAGTGCCGGCGAAGAAATGGCATAACGGTGAACCTCACTTCGATAGTTGGCCGATCACACTGGTACTCCGGCCTGAGAGCACTCTGTCAGGGAAAGGTCAGCGGCGTGTAAAACCAGCGGGCGGCGTCACTAGGTGGCCAAGCCGTTCTCACCCCGTGAGCTCACCGCCCGCGTCAAGGCCGTCGAGGTTCAGCTCACCCAACGACCGCTAGGCCGTGACGCTGCGCTCGGCCAGGTGCTGGCCGACCTTGCGCTTGACCCGCTGCAGGGCGTTGTCGACCGTCTTGCAGTCGCAGTCGAGCCGGCGCCCGACCTCCTCGTAGGAGTGGCCGTCGAGGTACAGG
>JBOGYN010000700.1:0-14065 GCA_050696855.1 Solirubrobacteraceae bacterium
GTCGAAGCGCTCGCGCAGGGCGGCGATCGCCGCCTGGTCGTCATCGGTGTGGATCGTGTTCCGGTCGCGTCCGACGCCCGCCTTGAGGGTTGCAGGATCGTCGAGGGCGACGATCTGACCGTGGTCCATGATCGCGATCCGGTCACACCACTCGGCCTCGTCCATGTAATGCGTGGTCATGAAGATCGTGATCTCCTCGCGCTCCTTGAGCTCGCGGATGTAGCCCCAGATCGAACGTCGGGTCTGCGGGTCGAGCCCGATCGTCGGCTCGTCGAGGAACAGCACGCGGGGTGAGTGCATGAGCCCGCGGGCGATCTCCAGCCGCCGGCGCATACAGCCTGAGAAGGTGGCCACCGGTGAGTCCTTGCGGTCCCACAGTCCGACCATCTCCATCACCTGACGCATGCGCGGCCGCACGAGATCGCTCTGCACTCCGTACAGATCAGCGTGCAGGCGCAGATTCTGAGCCGCCGTCAGATAGCCGTCGAGAGTCGGATCCTGGAAGACGAGCCCGATGTGACGGCGCACGTCATCGCGCTCGTGGACGACGTCGTGTCCGGCCACCGTGGCCATCCCGGAGGTCGGCTTGGCCAGCGTGCACAGCATGTTGATGGTCGTCGTCTTGCCGGCCCCGTTGGGGCCCAGGAAGCCGAACACCTCGCCGGTGGCGACTTCGAAGCTGACGCCCTGCACCGCCCGCACCTCGCCGAAGCTCTTGGCGAGGTCACGGACGGTGATCGCGGCGGGGGGAGAGGATCCGTTGGCTGACACGCTGTGGACGTACGTTACGCCGTCGGTCAGCTGACTCAGACCGGGGTTGGGTCCTCGGTTTCCTCGTCTTCGGGCGAATCCTCGGCGAGGATCCGGTAGAGGGCCCGCCGGGTCTCAGCCAGCACCTCGATCGCGCGGGCGCGCTGGCCCTCGTCGCCGACCGAAGCGACCTGCCAGGCCGCCTTGCCGATCTGAATCACGAGCGGCCCGAGCTCGGTGAGCGCGTGCTCTGACTCCTCATCAGCCGGCTCCAACGGATCCCGCTCGGCCGAGCGGGACTCGAGGTGTTCGCGTCCCGCATCGGTGATCTCGAAGTGACGCGCGCCGTCGGCCTCGGTAGAGCGCACCAGGCCCTCATCCTCGAGCTGGGCGAGCGTCGGGTAGACCGAGCCGGGGCTCGGGCGCCAGCGCCCGCCACTGCGCTCCTCGATCGTCTGCATCAGCTGGTAGCCGTTTCGCGGCTCCTCGCCGAGCAGACGCAGGAGGGCGAGGCGAACATCGCCGCGCCGGGCGCGGCCGCGCCCCCGGCCCCGCGGACCATGTCCCATCGGACCGCCTCCGAACCGGCCCTCAAAGGGGCCGCCTCCGAACGGACCGCCGCGCATGCGTCGCAGCGCGATCAGGTCCGCGAGTTCCTCGGGGCTGGGGCGGTGGTGAAAGCCCTTGCCCTTCCCCTTGGTAAACGCCCAGTCATAGCGGCTGTGGCGATCGTGCCGGGCTCTGCGTCCCGGCCATTCCTGAGCAAATGAATTGCCTGTCATCGTGGTGATGTCCCTTGGTCGATGTATAACGATGCGTCAACGATATATCGCTTAACTGGGTTTGTCAAGCAGGCGCCGGTGGAAATGCCCCCTCTTTGGCTCGTCGCGTGATCGCGTGATCCTGACCGCGCGTGCTCCTCCTCAGCCCAAACGGCTGTTCCGCCGGCACTCACAGCCGGTTGGCAGGGGAGTGACGCCTCGGGCGCCACAAATAACTGCCACCCGAAGGTTGCGACGCTCGGCTGACCCGGTGAGCGGCGGTGGGCAGCGAAAACCGGAAACTATTGCCGGATTCCGCTGCCACTCGGGCTCGCAGCTGAGGCTGCGGGGGTGCACCGCCGGGCGGCGCGAGGAGCGACGGCGGTCGGAGGAGCACCGGCGAGGAGTGACCCCGGTCGGAGAGCAACGGCGGTCAGAGGAGCGGACCGGCGGTCCGAGGGGCTATCGCGGCCGCAGGGGCCACGGGGGGCAGGACGGGCGACTAAAAAGGCCGAGGGCTACTCGGAGCCACCGCCGCCGGCGCCCCGATTACGGAGCCAGTCGGCGGCTTTCTGGCTGGCGTCGCCGACCTGCGTGCCGAGGCTGGTCACGTTCTCGCCCAGCTCGCGGAAGAGGGCCCGGAAGCGCTCGGAGTAGAACTCCATCGCGTCGCCGGCCTCCTCGCGGACGTTGGTCTCCTCGCCGCGCCGGCGGTACTCGCCTCGCTGGATGCGGTCGTACTCGCCGCTCTGGACCCAGCGCATCACCTCGGAGACCCGGCGCACGGCGAACGAGTGGGTGGCGCCGATCTCGATGAAGAAGCGGCGCACGCGGTCATGGGAGTCCTCCCAGTTCTCGTAATCCATCGCCTGGGACATGAACGCGTCGAGGTTCAGGCGCGAGGCCGGCATCCCGCTGGCCACCACCATCAGTGTCCGGCAGACGATCTGCGGATCGCGGACGGCGAGGACCGCCGCGCGGTCGCAGCTCAGCTCGGCCGCTCGCGACCACTCGAGCAGCACCGCGCGCACGGCTCGCAGAGGCAGGCCGACGATGCCCGGCAGGTTCACCCCCCGGAGCAGGATCGCGAGGGCGGTCTGGTAGACGGTGTGGTCAGAGAGGATGTGGCCGAGCTCGTGGGCGATGACGCCGCGCTGCTCGGCCGGGCCCAGCTCGCGCAGCATCGAGGCCCCGAAGACGATGATCGGCTTCTGGGAGCCGATCACCCCGGCGTTGAAGGGCATCGAGGAGCTGACGTAGACGTCGTACTCGTCGGGCATGTCGAGCACGCGGCTGACGCCGCGATAGGAGGACCAGACATCGGGCAGCTGCTGCTCGCCGATCTTGACCGAATTGCCGAGGTAGAGCTGGCGCAGGGCGCGCTCGTAGCCGAACTCGATCAGCTTGCGGACCACGGTGTCGAGCATCGGGACCGCGTTCAGGGCCGCGGTGGCGGCGCGGTCGGCCGGGTGCTCGTAGGCCTTGGAGGAGATCTCCGGGTAAGGCTCGATTGCCTCGGGGAGGTTGTCCGTCATTGCGCAGCGCTGAGCCTACTCCCGTCGCGCGCGAGTCGCGACAATGGACCTCAGATGGGAGTAATACGAGTCGCGCAGACGTTTCCGGGCACAGTCTCTGAGGCCGAGCGGTGCTGGTATGACACCGGCCGCTGGTCGCGCTGGGTCGACGGCTTGGATCAGGTCCTGGCCGTCGATTCGGGTTGGCCGGCCACCGGGGCGGCGGTGACCTGGGAGTCGGGGCCGGCCGGGCGGGGGCGGGTGACCGAGCGGGTGCTCGCGCACGAGCCGCTGCGCGGTCAAACGCTGGCGGTGACCGATGCCTCGATCGAGGCGGAGCAGTCGGTCACGTTCACGCCCGACGACGGCACGGTCGAGGTGGCGCTGGCGCTGGAATACCACTTCCGCAAGCGCTCGCTGACCCTGCGCATCATCGATCCCCTGTTTATCCGCCGGGCGATGGTCACGTCGTTGGGAGCCACCCTGGCCAGGTTCGGGGCCGAGCTCGAGACGTCCCGGACGGGAAGGTCCGCGTAAGGGGACTCCGCATTCCGGTGTGTGAGCCCTATCCGCATTCTGGTGTGAGCCCTAAACTCAGAAGGCGCCGCGGCGGTCGCTCTCGCGGCATCCGCCCACGACCCCAGAGAGGCTCATGTTCGTCTTCAAAGCCGCCGTGGTCGGCGCCGGCACGATGGGAGGCGAGATCGCCCACGCGATCGCCGCCGCCGACATTCCCGTCGTGCTCAAGGACGTCGACCAGAAGTTCGTCGATCAGGGGATCGAGAAGGCTCGCTCACTCTGGGAGGCCCGGGTCTCCGACGGCAAGCTCGAGCCGGCCGAGCGCGACCGCAAGCTGGGACTGATCACGGGTGCGACCGGCTATGAGCAGTTCGGTGACGTCGACTTCGTGATCGAGGCCGTGCCCGAGCGGATGGAGATCAAGCAGGCCGTCTTCTCCGAGTTGGACGAGGTCACCCCCGGCCACGCGATCCTCGCTTCGAACACCTCCTCGCTGTCGATCACCGAAATGGGCGAGGTGACCGGCCGGCCCGACCAGGTGGTCGGCTTTCACTTCTTCTATCCGGCCTCGGTGATGCGGCTGATCGAGGTGGTGGAGGGGGAGGACACCTCCGCCGAGACCTCGCAGGCGGCCGTCAACTTCGCCTCGGCGATCCGCAAGATGCCGATCCGCTGTGGTGAGGCTCCCGGGTTCGTGGTCAACCGGATCCTCAACTCGGCGGTCTCTGAGCTGTGGCGCTACCAGGAGGAGACCGGGACACCGATCCCCGAGCTCGACCAGGCGGTGGCCGAGTCCAAGGTGGCGCCGATGGGCCCCTTCTTCCTCACCGACCTGCTCGGTCTGGACACCGTCGTCCACGTCGCCGAGCACCTCCGCGAGGCTTACGGCGAGCGCTTCTTCGTCCATCGCCGGATGCAGGAGCTGGTGGCCGCCGGTGACCTGGGCGCCAAGACCGGAAAGGGTTTCTATGAGCACGGCTGACCAATCCATCGACACCGAGGCGCTCGTCGATCGCTTCACGCTCAAGGCCCTGGTCGAGAGCTGCCTGGTCCTCGAGGAGGGCGTGGCGGCGATGAAGGACATCGACCTCGGGATGATGGCCGGCGCGGGGATCATCCCGCCGCCCCTGCAACGCGCCGATCAGGTCGGCCTTGACGTCGTGCTGGCCAAGCTCGAGACGGCCGCCCTCCAGTGGGGAGAGGCGTTCGAGCCGCCGACCTTGCTGCGTCGCCTGGTCATCCAGGGCCGCCTGGGCGTGAAGACCGGCCAGGGCTTCTACCCCTATGCGCGCCCCGACGCCGGCTGGGAGGAGGGTCCGGTCAAGCTTGAGACCCGTGACCGGCTGGCCATCGCCTGGCTGGACCGCCCACCGGCCAACTCGATCTCGCTCGAGGTGGTGGAAGCTCTGCGCAAGGTGTGGGAGGCGGTCATCGCCTCGGGATCGGTGCGGGCGTTGGTGTTCGCCTCGGCCAACCCGATGCTGTTTTGCGCCGGGGCCGACATCAAGGCGTTCACCAACATGGACGCGGGCGCCGGAGGCGAGCTGCTCGAGGCGATGCACGGGCTGCTGCGCGACATGGAGCGCTCCTCGGTGGCCACCGTCGCGGCGGTCAACGCTCTGGCGTTCGGCGGCGGTTGCGAGCTGGCCATGGCGTGCGACTTCCGGATCGCCGCTGAGTCGGCCAGCTTCGGTCAGCCCGAGATCAATCTCGGGATCATCCCCGGTTTCGGGGGCACCCAGCGGCTGCCGCGCCTGGTCGGGGAGGCCAAGGCGCTGGAACTCAACCTGACCGGCGAGCCGATTGGGGCGCTGGAGGCGTTCGAGTACGGCCTCGCCACCCGCGTCGTGCCCGACCATGAGCTGCTCGACACGGCGATCGCCTGGGCCCGCAAGCTCGCCGGCCAGGCGCCCCTGGCGATCGAGCAGATCAAGCGGGTGTCGGCCGCCGGGGATCTGGACGCCGGGATCGAGGCCGAGAAGCAGGGCTTTGGTGCGGTGTTCGGCTCCGAGGACGGGCGGGAGGGGATCTCGGCCTTCCTCGGCAAACGCACCGCCCGCTTTCAGGGCCGGTGAGCACCGCCCGCGCCACCGCCGGGGCGACGGCGCTGGCCGAGCTGATCGCCGCCTCGGGCTCGGTGGTCGCGCTGACCGGGGCCGGGATCTCGGTCCCCTCGGGGATCCCGGACTTCCGCTCGCCGGGCACGGGGCTGTGGGAGAAGGTCAACCCGATGGAGGTGGCCCACATCGAGGTCTTTCACCGCGATCCCGTGCGCTTCTGGCACTTCTACGGAAGCCGCTTTCAGACCCTCGAGGACAAGCACCCCAACGGCGCCCACGCCGCCCTGGCCGCCCTCGAGCGGGCCGGCCACGTCGACGCTGTGATCACCCAGAACATCGATCGCCTGCACCTCAAGGCGGGAACGCGTGAGCTGATCGAGGTCCACGGGACGATCGATCACGCCTCCTGCCTGGCCTGTGGGACGCGCTACCCGGCCGATGACGTCCGGGCGCGGCTGGGCGCCGACGAGGCGGGCGTGCCTCGCTGTGACTGCGCGCAGCCGCTCAAGCCCGACGTGGTTCTGTTCGGCGAGCTCCTGCCCGCCGACGCGCTGCAGCGCGCCGAGCTACTGGCCGCGGGTGCCGACCTACTGCTCTGCGTCGGCTCGTCGCTCGAGGTCTTCCCGGTCGCCCAGCTGCCCGCGATCACGCTCGAGGCAGGCGGTCGGCTGGCGATCGTGACCCAGGGTCCCACTGCCTGCGATGCCCGCGCGGCCATACGGTGCACCGGTGACGTCGTCGATGAGCTGGGCGCGGTCGCGGCGTACTTCGGCCTCGGCTGAGAGCCGGGTACCGCCTCCCCGCGGCCAACCCGGTCAGGCGTTGGCGACCGCTCGGGCGCGCAGCGCGGATTCGATCCGTTCCAGGGTGAAGACGACCGCTTCGCGCTGTGCGGCGGAGATCGGGCCGGTGAGCGCGGCCTGGGCCGCCTCGGCGGTGACCTCGCGTTGGCCGCGCAGCTCGCTCAGCCGGGAAGCGAGCTCGGCGCCGCGGGGATCGACCGCCAGCTCAGACAGGGCCGCGTCGAGCGCGACCAAAAGCTGCAGTGCGGCCTCCCGGTCGCGCCCGTGGTCGATGTCGAGGCGGGCCCGGAGCACCAGCTCCTCGCAGGCCAGGGGCGCTTCCCGCGCGCCCAGCACGGCGGCCAGTCGAGCCTGGGGGTGCAGGACGCGCAGACGGCGCTGGCGGCTCTCGCGGACGTTGATCTCGCGGGCGTCTGACCAGAGACCGTCGGCGACCTGCTCACCGGCCCCGAAGCCGAGCCGGGAGACGATCGCGTGACCGCGGTCCACCGGGTGCAAGTAGGGGTCGGCGGTGACCAGCCGATAGGCGTGCAGGACGCGGTTGAGGACCTCGAACCCGGCCTCGAGCTCCGCTTGGCCGGCTTGGCTCAGCCAGGCCCGAGCCTCGTCGGGCGTGGCGGCGGGGGACCCGACTTCGATCACGGTCGCCCGGGTGGTGGCCACCGGGGTCGGCTCCGGCTCGGGAGGCGCTTCGCGGCGCTGGCGGGCGAGGCGCCGGCGTTCGGGGGCGCCCAGGGTGGCCAGCACTACGACATGTGAGGGCGGGGCGTCCGCCCCGACCGCAGGGCGCAGGAGATAGCGCCCGTCGGGCGGCCCGAGCTGCCAGGGAAGCTCGGCCTGGACGAACCTGAACAGGGGCGAAGACGCGCTCACGGCCCGGGGCCGCCGGCGTCAGTGGCCCGGCGTGCGCAGGGCGTACTTGGACGGCGCGATCGGGACGACCGGCTCGGGGATCTGGCTGATGCGGTTGATCAGCTGTACCCACTGGCCTGGCTGGAGCAGGCTCTTGACCTGCTTGGAGAGCTTCTTGTTGGTCCCGTATTGCGGTGTGAAGCTCACCTGGATCCGGTTCTTGTGATCGGGGAGGGCGAGGGTGTTGTTCTGGCCCTTGTAGGCGATCGTGCTGACGATCTGATCGGGGCGCATGCTGCCCTGGAGGGTGAGCAGGCGCCGGATCGCGATATCGGTGATCGAGCCCGAGCTCTGGTGACCGAGAACCGGGATGTGGTTGATCTTGGAGATGTCA
The DNA here is from genome assembly GCA_050696855.1 of Solirubrobacteraceae bacterium. Lineage (GTDB taxonomy): Bacteria > Actinomycetota > Thermoleophilia > Solirubrobacterales > Solirubrobacteraceae > Palsa-465. The sequence goes on from JBOGYN010000700.1 coordinate 7,654, forward strand.
ACGCTCGCCCCGGAGGCTCCGGCGGCGTCGGTGCCGCTGGTGCCGTTGAGCGAGTGTCCGCACTGCAGGCCCGAGACGTAGGGACTCAGGCCCGAGGCGGATAGGAACTCGATCGTGGCCAACACGCGGCGGTCGATCAGCCCGGCGGCGATGTCGCGGCGACCGCAGTTGTAGATCTGGACCTTGGGATCCTGGAGGACGCGCTCGGTGAGCTGGGTCTTTGACATCAAAAGGACCTGACCGACGGTCGGGTTCTTGGCACCCGGGCCGAAGAACGGGTCGACGCCGGCGGCGCGGTAGACCGCCGTGGCCTCGAGCAGCTTCCAACCGTCGAGGATCGGCTTGGGATCGATCTTGGGGGCGTTCTTGCCGGCCGGCTGGACCTGGAAGTACAGGTGTGAGGAGAGGCCCTGGGAGACGCCGCCGATCCGGCCGAGGATCGTCCCGGCCACGACGATCGCCCCGCGGTGCAGCTTCTTGAGCGTGTACTGGCTCTTGCCCAGGTGCAGGGTGTCAGAGAAGAAGTTCTGGAAGTTGGAGATCTGCTGGCCGGTGTTGCGCACCTGGGTGACGCCGCCGGCGGCGTAGGAGGCGGCCCTGGTTGGGTTGGCGAACAGTCGCTCCTTGGCGAGCGGGGCGGCCACCGAGCTGGTCGGGGCGGCCGGCTTGACCGGGAGCGTGATCGGCCCGGCGCTGGCCTGATGAGAAGCGTGCTTGGCGGTGGCCTTGACCGCGCCGGTGGCCTTGACCGCGCCCTTGACCGCGCCGGTGGCCTTGGCGGACGCCGCCTGCCCGCCGGACTGGATGCCGGCACTGGCCGGGGTCAGCGGCGCGGCTTGGGCGCCGGCGCTGGCGGCCGCGGTCGGCGGCTTCCCGGCCGGTGCGGCCAGTTCCCGGGCGATGTCGCGCGCGGTGATCTTGACCGGCTTGGGCACCGGGTAGGTCTTAGAGACCGACCCCAGCTGGGAGTAGGTGTAGATGTTGCCGGTCGCGTCCTGAAGCTCGACGTAGTGCCCGAGCTTTGCGTTCTGGCCGATCTTGACGATCTTGCCATCGTTGACGGCGATCACCGGCGCGCCCTGCTTGGCGAAGATCGAGGTGCCGCTCGAGCCGGGCGTGGTGCCGATCGCGACCGCGGCGTTGACGCCGCGGGCGCGGTGCTTGGCCAGCGCCACGACCGAGTTATCGGCGTACTTGGCCGGCGCCGCGACCGGGAAGTGACCCTGAACCAGGCCGGTCAGCGCGCCGACCAGCTGAGACGGGATACCGCCGATCAGCTTGGCGCGCAGCAGCACCGACTGCACGTACCAGGTGGCGTGGTTGTAGGCGAACACCGCCTGGCTGAGATTCTGGGAGGCACCGGCCGCGTGCAGGTAACGCGCGGCGCTGAAGATCGCGTCGACCGGGTTATACGGGTCAGCCACGCCATCGCCGTTGGCGTCCACGGCCCACGTCTTGAAGGTCGAGGGCAAGAACTGCATCCAGCCGACCGCCCCCGCGGAAGAGACCGAGAGGTTGCGCCCATAGTCGGTCTCGATCTCGTTGATCGCGGCCAGCACCTGCCACGGCACCTGATACTCGATCCCGGCGGCCTGATAGATCGGGATCAAGAACGGTGGGATCCGGAACGAATCGATGAAGAAGTTCGGGACGCCGATCGGCGCCGGGCCCGGGAGCGAGAGTGAGAAGGTCGGGTTACTCGCGCCCGGGACACCCTTGCCGGAAGGGAGCACGACCTTCTTCTTCTTCTTGGCCTTCTTATGGCCGGTGGTGCTCGGCGGCGCGACCGTCTGCGGGTGAGTCGACGGCTTCTGCTTCTTGGCCGGCTTGCCCGACTGCGGCGTCGGGGTAGTGCCCGACGACGAGGTTGAAGTAGAGGTCGAGGTCGTGCTCGACGAGCTCGAGTTCGAGCTCGAGGTCGTGGTGGTCGTGCCCGAGCGGGAACTCGACGTGGTGGTCGTGGTCGTGCTCGTCGAGCTGGTCGAGTCTGGCGTGCAGGTCTCGGTCTCGGAGACGACAACGCCGGTGATCGGCAGATTCAGGCTCGAGATCGGCGTGCCGGGCGGCACGTTCACATAGAACGTATAGGTGTTCCCGCCCACGACGGTGACGTGGATCGTGCACGCGTCAGCCGACGCCGAGGGCGGGCCGGCCGCGGCGAAGACGACGAGGAGGCTGGCCGTGAGCGCGATCACGTACAGCAGCTTGCGGCTACTCCTCAATGTCTCCTACTCCTCCGACGGGTCACGATGTGCGCCACCTTATGCAATTCCTTGAGCAGCGCTTGTGTTCCGGGCACAAGGCAATGTGGGCGGGAAGCTACTGATTGCACCAGCCGTTTGCAATTGGGAACCGTCACCGCTCAGCGCGATCGGCCCGCCGGCGAAAAATGCGGTGACTGCGGGCGGATTGACCAGTGGCGCCGAAGGTTGGGGAGCCGAATCGGCGGGGAGGCGGGATCTCGGGCCATCGCTAAGGCTCAGGTAGAGGGTGAGTTTAGACTCGCGCGAGGCCTGACAGGCGCCAGTCGCGGTCAGGGCACTGGCCCCCAACCGCTAGAGTCCGCGTCATGAGCGACGACGGTGGATTTCGGGGCCAGATGACCAAGCGCAGCGAGGAGGCGATCGGCAAGCTCGCCCAGGAGCTGCTCGAGAATCCGGTCGTGACGGGCGCGTTGTCGGCGGCCTTTGAGACCCGCGAGCGCGCGATGCGCGCCCAGGAGGTGGCGATGGGTGCGCTCAACCTGCCCTCGGCCAGCGACCTCGAACGGCTCACCCGCCGGGTGCGCAGCGTCTCCCAGCGTCTGGAGGGGATCGAAGACGGCCTGGATCGGCTCGACACGCGCCTTGAGCGCTCGGATTCCGCCAAGTCGGTCGAGGAGCGGCTGGGCAAGATCGAGGCCGCGCTCGAGCGCCTCGAGGCGTCCAATAAGCCGGCCGCCAAGCCGGCTCGCTCGCCCAAGCCCGCCAAGCCCGCCTAAGCGCTCAGCGGACCCAGAGCGCGCAACGCCGCCGCTCCGAGCTGGAGTTCGGCCGCCAGCAGCGCGTCGGCGTCGATCCGGCGCCGCTCGGGCACGAGCAGGTCAGAGACGATCAGCAGCGCGCCGGCCTGAAAGTCGCGACGCGCGGCGAGCGCGAACAGGGTCGCGGCCTCCATCTCGACCGCGAGCGCCCCCAGCGCCCGCCACCCATCCTCCTCGCGCGCGGGTCCGTCATAGAAGAGGTCGGTCGAAACGATCGACCCGCTGCCGGCGCCGGCTCCGGCCGCCGCGCGCAGACGCTCGAGCAGAGGTCCGTCGGCGGCGATCCGCTCGCCGGCGCCCAGTGCGCGGCTGGCCCCGTCCTGGGCGATCGCCTCGGTGACCACGAGCAGCTGCCCGAAGGCAAGCTCGGGCGCGAGCGCGCCACAGGTTCCGACGCGGACCAGGCGCCGGGCCCCGAGATCGTGGAGCTCGGCGATCACGATCGCCGCGCTCGGTCCGCCCATCCCCGTGCTCTGGATCGTCAGCGGTGCGCCGTCGGCCGCGATCCCCGTGTAGCCCCAGAGACCGCGGTTGTGGTTGAACATCCGCGGGGTCTCGAGTAGGGCCTCGGCCAGGCGCAGCGCCCGACCCGGATCCCCGGGCAGCAGGACCCGCTCGGCCAGCGGTGCGGTGGGGTGGACGTGGATCGGGGTGGGCACGATGCGGCGAGCTTACGCGGCGTCGGCACGGTGACCGTCGCGTCCGTAAACTTCCCGCGCGATGGCCGAGTTCAAGTCAGCCCAGGAGTTCCGCGAGGTCATGGACCGGACCTTCGCGCTGATGAGCGAAGACCCCGAGATGGGGCCGAAGCTGCGCGAGGCGGACACGCCCCAGCGCTTCGAGTTCACCGACGTCGATCTCGTGGTCAACGTGCGAGCCGGCGGCGAGGGCGAGCCCAACCTGGCCTGGGAATGGTCAGACGACATCGCGTGGGAACCCAAGGTGCGGATGACGATGAGCTCCGAGACGGCCAACAAGTACTTCCAGGGCAAGGAGAACGTAGCCATCGCGATCGCCCGGCGGCGGATCAAGACGGGTGGAGATGTCAAGGCGGCGCTGGCCATCATCCCGATCACCAAGCCGCTGTTTGCGCGCTACTGCGAGATGGTGGCCGCCGACTATCCCCACCTGGAGCTGTAACCCGTTTCAGGTCCGTGGCCACCCGCGCGCGGGATTGACTTTTCGCCCTATGCCGAGTAGACCTAGCGGATCAGTCAAGGCAACAGGTCGGAACGTGGTCGCACCACTGAGTGTGACCGCGAGGCGCCGCCGGAAACGTGACGAGCGCCGACGGCCGACGCAGCGGGCCGTAAGTCCCGCGGGCGACGGGGCCTCGTCCTCACCGAGACCCCGTCGCCATCTTGCTGACCCGGCGAACGACGGTTGCCGCCGGGAGCACTTAGGCAGGTGCCCGCGGCGATGAATTCGGTGCGCTGGGCGTGACCTTCACCGAAGCCGCCAAACGCGCCGGCGTGCAGCCGGCCACGCTCCGGCGCTGGGTCAAGCGCGGCGTGATCCCCCAGTACGAGGGGGAGTGGACGGCGTCGGCGATCGGGACCGCGCGGGTCGTAGCGCGGATGCGCGAGCGCGGCCACTCGCTGGAGAGCATCGCGCGGGCTACCGAAGAGGGTCGGCTCGCCTTCGGGTTTCTGGAGGACCTGTTCCCGTCCGATCCCGCGCCGGTCTCGATCCAGGACGCGGCGCGGCAGACAGGGCTCGACGAGGCCCTGGTCGGACGCCTGGTCAACGGGCTGGGCATCAGCCCCGAGCGCTCGGGCTCGGTCACCGAGGATGACGTCCAGTTGCTGCGCTACGTCAACGCAGTGCTCGAATCGGGCTTCCCGCTCGTCGCGCTGCTCCAGCTCGTCCGCGTCTACGGCCAGGCGATGGCCCGGATCGCCGACGCCGAAGTCCGGCTGTTTCATCTCTATGTGCACGAGCCGCTGATGCGCGCCGGCACTACCGGGGTCGAGACCGCCGAGCAGATGCACGCCATCTCGCGCGAGGTGCTGCCGCTGGCCGGGCCCGTGCTCGACCAGGTCCACCAGCGCTACCTGCAGTACTTCGTCGAACAGGACGTCGTCGGCCACATGGAGGCCGATCTCGGGGGCGGCCAGATCGACCTTGGGCGGATGCGGGTGGCGATCGCCTTCGCCGATCTGGCCGGATACACGCGGCTGACCGAGGAGGAGGGGGAGCTGACCGCGGTCGACGCCGTCGAGCGCTTCGTCGATGCGGTTGAGGTGACCCTGCCCGACGACGCCCGCGTGATCAAGACGATCGGCGACGAGGCGATGGTCGTCGGCTCTGACCCCGCGGCGCTGACCGATTGGGCGGTCGGTTTTCAGCGCCTGCAGACCGAGCGTCCGCTACCACGGATCGCCATCCACTACGGCGTGGCGCTGTACCGCGACGGTGACTATTACGGCCGCGAAGTGAACATCGCCTCTCGGGTGGCGGCCCGCTCAGCCGCCGGCGAGGTGCTCGTGACCCGGCCGGTGGTGGACTACTCGGGCGCGCCGCATCTCGAGTTCGAGCGGATCGCCGAGGTCAAGCTCAAGGGCTTTCACGAGGCGACGGAGATCTTCATCGCCCGCCAACGAGAGGAGTCGTGAATGCTCGACCAGGTCACCGCCGACGGACTGCTCGCGGCCGACCGACCCGTGGTGGTGATGCTCTCGGGGGGACGCGATTCGACCTGTCTGCTCGACCTCGCCGTGCGGATCGCCGGCCCGGGTGTCGTCACCGCGGTTCACGCCAACTACGGTCTGCGGGCCGCCGCCGACGCCGACGAGCGCCATTGCGCCGAGCTGTGCGAGCAGCTCGGGGTGCAGCTCGACGTGCGCCACCCCGTCCGGGTAGGCGGGTCGGAATCAGCGGGCAACGTTCAAGCCTGGGCCCGAAAGGAGCGCTACCGGGCTGCGGCTGACCTCGCCGTGGCCCGCGACGCCGACGTCGCGGCCGGCCACACCCACTCGGACCAGGTGGAGACGATCCTCTACCGGCTCGCATCGTCGCCCAGCCGCCGGGCTCTGCTCGGGATGCGAGCGCGCGACGGAGCCCTGGTCCGCCCCTTGCTCAGCTTCACGCGCGAGGAGGTCAGCGCGTACTGCGAGGAGCGCGGCCTGCGCTGGCGAGAGGACGAATCCAACGAGTCCTCGGCCTACGCCCGCAACCGGATCCGGCGCGACCTCGTCCCGGCGCTCGAGCGCATCCACCCGGCCGCGCAGGACAACGTCCTCGCCCTGGCCGAGATCCTGCGCGATGAGGCCGACGTGCTCGACGAGGTAGTCGCCGCGGCGCTGCAGGGGCGTGACGAGATCGAGCTCGCGGCGCTGCGCGAGCTGGCCCCGGCGGTGCAGCGGCTGGTCGTCCAGCGCCTGGCCGACG